>JAYWAR010000053.1:0-2502 GCA_043782285.1 Akkermansiaceae bacterium
GTTGATTTCTACCGCATCCAAGGTGGAGCTTGGAACATCGGTGGTGACGGTAACTGTGCGGGTGGCACGGTTGATCGCCGTGGTCTGGGTGGTGATGTGGCCTTGGGAGTCAATAGACTCGGTGATGGAGGCGATGCCAACAGGGAGTCCGGTTAGTTGCTCGCGGGTGGTGGAAATAACGGTCGGCGTGGCGTTGCCAGCGGTTTCGTAACGGCTGTTCACTGTCTCGCGGAATCGTTTTCCAGCATCCTCAACGTAAGAAGTGATCGTTTCGTTGATAGAGTCCGAGTCGTCGTCGATTAGGTCGTTGGTATTTAGATCTCTTGCCTCACGCACTAACGCTCCGCTGTCAGGATCATAGGCGAAGAGGAGTTTAGCTTCACCTGGAACGGTGAGAGTGAGGGGGCGTCCGATGTTATAGGGATCGAATGTGGTGGTGGTGTAAATGGGGCCAGATGGTCCGCTAACAGCAGCGAGCCAAGTTTCTCCTTCGAGTGTCCGCCAACTTTGAGAATAACGCGGTGAGGTTGCTGAACCGAGAGACTCCTTGTTCCAGAAGCCGTTGCCGTCGGTGCCATAGTCGAAATACTGTGCAACGACTCCGCTGCCAGTGATGGATTGAGTTTGGCCATCGAGATAGCGAGTGGTAATTTCCGTGGAGGTATCGGCATGGGTGCGAGTGGTAATGCGACCACCGGCAGCATAGTTATTTATTGTCGTTAGACCGTCTTCTGAAGTTTCCGAAGTCACACGGCCGGCGAGATCATATCCGGTAGAAGTCCCAAGACTCAGGCCACCTGAGCTGCGTAAAGTTGAGGTTAACTTTCCTGCGGGATCATAAACGCGGGTTGTGACGACTCCCAATCGGGTTTCCTGTTTGACCCGGCCTTCTGCATCATAGTCATCATATGTGGGGATGATGCCTTGCTCATCGGTTTCGGAAGCAAGCCTGCCGTAAGTCCACGATGTTTCGTAGGTGGTGCGCCCGTTTACCGTGGTTAGCACGAGATGACCGTGGGTGTCATAACCGTGGAGCGTGGTGCTCAGACTGACATAATCGGCTGCCGATTTTACAAGGGTTTCCTCTTTCAGAAGGTTGCCGCCCTTCCCCGTAATCGCGATGGTTTGAAGGCTTTTTCCATCAATCCCTTGCGGGTTTGCGACAGTTACTCGGTAAATGAATTCCCGGAGGTCTTCGCCAGTGGGTGAGAGTGAGAATTCCTGAGTTAATGAATCGTAGTTGCCTTTTTCATAACCATGGACTTCGTGTCGGCCGTCAGGTTCCTGCACATATGCGAGACGGCCTCTGAGATATTCGGGAACGTCCGATGTGGAGGCAATGGTGACGGTCTGTCTGCTGGCGTAAGATGGTCCGTCGAAACGACTGATCGCCGGTAGGTTTTCCATATCAGGAAATAGTGCAAAGAGAGGAGAGTAATAATAGTATTGAGGATAACCGTATTCATAGGAAGTGAGGCTACCTGAATAGGGCAGATTTGATTCCTCTTCCGCGATTTCATCGAGTATCCTGATTTCCCGATGTGTTACTTAGGATTTGAAAAAAGAATAGCCGGGTGAGGCATACTTATAAGTCGTCAAATGGCAATTTGTCAAAGTGGCGTCCGCTGGCAGGGCTGGGGAATTTTTCCACGGCCTATAGATGTGGCGGATTTTCCCTTGGCTGGACTCTCCAGAAAACTCACTAAAGCCATGATAGTCGTAACGTTCCCACGATCCATCGGGACGGATCACCCACTTCAAGCGGGCGTAATTGGTCGTATCTAACGAGTCTTCATAATACGCCCAAGTGGTGGTTAGGGGATCTAACGAAGCCGGATCTTCCACGCTACTTATTTTCTCAGTTCCCCATGGGAACGCGTGATACTCATCCCTAACTTCCGAAGCAACCGTGGTGGCAGTAGGATGAAATACCGTAGTATCGATTCTAGAATCTCCGTTGGGAAGGATTGCTTCAGTCCGTGTTTCTGATCGGACTTCTGGAATCTCAGCCATCCATGTGCTATTAACAGAACTAAAAATCTCGGCAGTTTCGACGGTTCCGCGGATTTCCGTGATTTGGATAACCGGAGTGGTGGCAGAGTTCGACGGGCTGGAAATACGCCAAAGATGCGAAGGGGGGCCTGTGATCGGATAGAGTCCACCCGCTGGATTGCCACTTGCTGGATAGATTCCCGCCGCTTTCGTTCCCACTTGGGCGGAGGGATAGAATCGGATTTCGTAGGAAGTCGCGGTGAGAGTCACGATGTCTGCAAGAACTTCGGGAGCCTTGACCTGACGCAATACCTGGGTTCCCGAATTCCTAACCACATCAACTTCCGAGGAGATACTCACATAATTCAAAACAGCGGGGGTGAACAGATCCGGCGATATTGTCCCGGACGATAATGAAATAGAGCCGGCGGAACCGTTAGCTGTCCCGCCTAGTGAGAACTCCGCGCTCAGTCCACCGGAGCTAGAGCCTCCCGATACGGTTCCTTCGCC
>JAYWAR010000054.1:0-2479 GCA_043782285.1 Akkermansiaceae bacterium
CCGCACGAAACAGGTGAACAATGAACTCAAGCCGGTCTTCCGGTTGGGTTGCTCGCACAGTAAGGAAAGTCCGATTTTCATGGGGTCGAGGGATGGAGGCGTTTTAACAAGCCCGCGGCGGCTTGATTTTGATTAAGCATCAAGAGCTCCGAACCGAGCTGAAGCGTGGCGTAAGGGCTGCCATGCGGCTGCGGGTTTGAAATTGGCACGGTGGTAGGCGATCAAGTAACCAAGGCAGGTCCAATAAAGAATCGCCCCGTGGGGGACTTCATAGGTGGCCTGGACCAAGCCATTCATCATGCCGCTGAAGACGATCGAAAATGCAATCAGCGCGCCGTCATCAAATTCTTTTTGCCACAAGTAAAGGGACGCAAAGCGCAAACTGAAAAAGATTACCGCAGTAAAGAGAATCAGGAAAAAGAACAGGCCGACGAAGCCCATCCGCCCGAAGACATTGAACAAGATGCAGTGTGGATACCGTGCATAATTTGCGACTCGTGATAGCTCGGTCTTGCCATAAGCGGCCTCGATGAAGCCGCTGGTCACGTCACTGCCCATTCCACTGCCAAAAACCGGATTTGTTTTGAGGGTGTCTTCAACAATGATGGTCCACCAAGTGATTCGCCAGTCGCTGGTGGAATCGGTGCCTTTACCCGAGGTATTGCCTAAATCCGTCAAAGTTTGGATCTGGTCACTTTGCATCACTCGCTCGCGGATAAATGACAGGTCGGCGGCGATCAAAATTGCAATCGCTAAACCTGCAAAGATCACGGTTCCTACCGAGACAAATAACAATTCGATGCGGCGGGTGAAAACGGTCAGGGCGATGATGGTGGTCAACAGGCAAAAAATCCCGGCAGTTTTGGTCAGCAGCAGCAGCGCGATCCCGAGCATCCCCAGCGCCAGCTTGAGCGGCGAGCGCCGCGCCAGACCGCTGATGATCGCAAAGGTGGTGCCCGCCACCACCAAAGGAATATACGCATCCGGGTGCGGCGAGAAATAGTGCTCCAGCGTCGGGTAAGGCATGATGAAATTCTCAGCGATCCCGGAGACCACTAAAAAGCAACTGATGAAGCTGAGAAACATTGCGAACTTGAGAACTCCGCCGAAACGAACTCGCAGATCTTCACTCTGGAAAAGCACGCACGCAGCCAGCGTGAACAAGGCATAATAGCCGATCACACTGTCGCGGATCGCATTCAGCCGGAACTCTTCAAAGCCCACCATTAAATACAATCCCACGATCACCATCCAGCCAAACACCAGCCAAATCAGAGGACTGTCGGCGAAAGACCTCAGCCGCTTAATCCGGAGCAACAAGCCAAGAGCACAAAGCACCAGCGCGATTTCCCCAACATACACCGGTTCAAACGGCGTCAGATAGGCAAAACCCTTCCCGGCCAGGGCATAACCCCACAAAATAAAACACAAAAATTTGTAATCCACCGGCAGTCGCCACTTGATCAACACCAGTGCCGTGATCAGCACCCCGCAAACCAACGCAATGATTTGCAGTTGGAACTCCAAGGTGACCGTGGTGATAGAGGCCCACACCCCAATCAACAGCACCAGCGCGACGATGAAAATTTGTACGATCTTATTGTGAGTCATCAGGAGAAAGGGGTGCGATGTCGAAGCGTTTTTTGAAAGTTGGTGGCAATTTGAGGCAAAAGCGAGTTCGATCCCGCTAAAAACCTGTCCTGCAAGTCATCACGCGTTTGGGTAATTGTTTTCCCAACACCAACGGCTTCTCCAACACCAACCGCTTCTCCAATCCGAAAGGTTTCTTCAACACCAACGGTGTGAACCATCCCAGCCTAGGGCAGCGCCCTAGGTTCTGGATTTCGTTACGATTGAGCCCTGAAGGGGCGGGCAATCTCCACTGGTCGTGCTCATTGCGTGCTTCCTGCCAAAATTCTGAGGTAGGCCGCGCTCGCTGCGCTCCATTCGCCTCGGACTTTGGTTTTATGAGGAAACCTAGGTTGCTGGAACTTCAGGAAAGAGAGTTTGAAAATCGGCCGAATAAAAGAACCCGCAGGCAGCGCGGGAAAATCCGCAGTCCTGAAATGGCTACCAGTTTGGCATAGCAAACCAGCGCAAACCCCAAGCCGTGGATTCCCCAATGACGCCAATGGTAAACAAAAACCGTCGGCGGGTATAAACCATTCCGCTTCTGAAGCACTCTTCTCCACAGCTTGGTGAGCGGGGTATGACCATAAAGCCATGATTGATCCAAGTAGGGAATCGCGCAGATTTCGTTGACCCGTGCTCCAGTCAGCACTCTTACCGGCAGACCTGCCCGGCTCGCCCGCAGACCGTAGTCGGTATCACCCGCCATGTGCGGCATTTTGGCCCCATCCGGATAACCGATCGCCTCAACTACCTGACGGCTCACCGCCACCAAGTTCCCCCGGCATGAATCCACTGCAATTTCTTCTTGCCCGAGATCCACCGGCTCGGTCCTGAGATTCGATTTCCC
>JAYWAR010000055.1:0-18485 GCA_043782285.1 Akkermansiaceae bacterium
AGTATCACTCCGGCGAGTGCGAGTCTGGATCCGGCGCTCCATGGGATTTCTCGCGTGACCTCGAGCTTAGTCGAAAACATTCCGATCACTAGCCCGAGCCAAATATTACTCACCACGCTCGGCACGTTCGCTACCCGCGCGGTGGACAAGAGAGCATGGATTTTTTCGGAACGATTCATCGGGCCCCAGCATGTCCAGATTCCTCCCAACGGACTAAGAAAATTTTATCATCTCAAGAAGTTTCTAAAATGATCACCCAGCTACCCGACAACTCAAATCAGCTCGCCGAACAAATCGTGATAAATTGCCCGCACCTTTGATGGAAACAGTCTTGCTAAAAATGAATCCATACAAGCTCGCGCTGGCAAAAATCCTGTGGGAAAGGGCGAACGTTTTCTCAATAAGTGCAACACAGAGAATCATAGAAACTTTCAACTTTTGTTCATTAAGCTCATTTTTTAGAAATGGCAATGGTGTGATGCTCTAGGCTTGTTCGAACGAGATCCTCGACGTCTCTATAATTTATATTTTTCGAGGCGTGAGGGGTGATCTAAACCTGTAGGTCGGCGCGAGGATTGAATTTAGAAACGCTGCGAAGTTTCTCCCAAAGAGCGATTTCGTCGGCAGCGGGGTGGGGCGGCAGGTGAATGGTGATGCAGGTGTAGAAATCGCCGCGTTCACTGCCTTGGCCTATGGGGAGGCCACGGTTGCGGACGCGGAGTTGTTGGTTATTTTCACTTCCGGCAGGGATTCGGAGTTTGATTGGGCCGTCGAGGGTTGGCACGCTGAGCTCGGTGCCGAGTACGGCTTCCCATGGGGCGAGATCGAGATCGTAGTAGAGATCGCTGCCTTCCGTGTGAAAATCAGGATGAGCGGCGTGGCGCACCCGCAGCAAAAGATCGCCAGCTGGGGCTCCGCCGCTGCCGGGCTGGCCTTTACCCGCGATGCGGATACGCTCGCCTGAGGTGACGCCGAGCGGAATCCGGACTTTAAAGGAATGGGTTTCGGCCTTGCCGGTATGAGGATCCGTCATTTGCAGCGAAATCGGGCGGACGTCGCCATTCATCACCTCCTCCAAGGTCACGAGGATATCACCCTCGACATCGTTGCCCTTGCGCTGGCGGGAGCCGGCTGCGCTCTGGCCGCCGCTGAAACGGCTGCTGCCACCGCTGAAATATTGTTCGAAAAAGTCACTGAAGCCCGTGCCGCCAAAGTTAAATTCTTGGCCACTGGCTGTGGCGCTTCCCCGACGTGATGGGTGACCTGCATTTGGGTTATTCCAATCCGCACCCAGTTGATCGTATTTTTTGCGTTTCACCGAGTCGCTTAAGACTTCGTTCGCCTCATTGATTTCCTTAAATTTTGCTTCGGCCGCTTTTTTGTCCTTGGCGACGTCGGGGTGGTGTTTTCGCGCCAGCGTGCGAAAAGCTTTTTTAATGTCAGCAGTACTGGCATCGCGTGGGACTCCGAGCGTGACGTAGTAGTCTTTAAATTCAGCTGACATGATAGGTTGGAAACGAACGGAAAATTGATGCACTTTCTCACCCTAAAGCGCAATGTCTTTAGAGATTCGATTGAAGACTCGCGGCAACCCGGGGTATTTGGAGCTGGTGCTCTGAACCCCGGGTACAAGCGGATTTAAAAAATTCCGCAAACGATTACGCCTCAAGCAAGGATCTGAGCAAGGACGTAGGGCAGGATTCCGCCAGCACGGTAGTAGTCTTTTTCCACCGGGGTATCGATGCGGACAATGACGGGAATGTCGAAAGCGAATGCATGGGCTGGGTGGACGCGGAGGGTGGCCTGTTGCATCGGCTTGAGGTCGTTGTCGATCCCGATGAGGTCGAAGGTGGCGTCCCTGAGGTCTTTGACTTGGTCGTAGTCGTCTTTGTTGACGAAATTACAAGGAAGCACACCCATGCCAACCAAGTTCGAGCGGTGGATACGTTCGAATGATTTAGTGATGACCGCTTTGACGCCGAGTAGGTTGGTGCCTTTGGCGGCCCAATCGCGGCTAGAGCCCATGCCGTAATCTTCGCCGCCGATGATGATGGTGGGAACTGTCTCGTCTTGATAGGCGGCGGCTGCATCATAGATGGCGAGAGTCGGAATTTCGCCGTTGGTCAGGGTTTGACCGGAGACACTGCCATTGTTGAGTTCATGGCTTTCCGCCATTAAACGGTCTTTGGGCGGAGTAACTGCGGGGTAGTATTGAGTGACACCGCCCTCGGTGCCGGGAACCATCAGATTTTTAATCCGGACGTTAGCGAAAGTGCCGCGAGTCATGACGCGATCGTTACCCCGCCGCGAGCCGTAGGAGTTGAAATCTGCGAAACTGACGCCCTTTTCGACCAAGTGGCGGCCGGCGGGGCTGTCCATTTTGATTGCGCCAGCAGGCGAGATGTGGTCGGTGGTGACCGAGTCGCCAAAGATGCCAAGTGGCCGGGCTCCGTGAATCTCAAGGATGTCGCGTGGGGTAGGGGAGAATCCGTCGAAAAACGGTGGCTCCTGGATGTAAGTGGATTCACGATCCCACTCGTAAACATCCCCGGTGGAAGATTTAATTTCGTTCCATTTCGGATTTTGAGTGGAAAAGCCGGTGTAGAGGCGTTGGAAAACATCGGGCTTGAGTGATGAGTTCATCGCATCGGTGATTTCTTGACTGGTCGGCCAGATGTCGGCGAGGAACACGGGTCGGCCGTCTTTGCTGGTGCCAAGTGGCTCGCGGGTGAGGTCGATCGCGACGGTGCCAGCGAGTGCGAAGGCGACGACGAGCGGCGGTGACATCAGGAAGTTCGCTTTTACCGATTGGTGGACGCGGGCCTCGAAGTTGCGATTTCCAGAAAGCACCGAGGCGGCAACGATATCTTCGGACTTTACCACGTCTTCGATGCCGGGATCGAGTGGGCCGGAGTTGCCGATGCAAGTGGTGCAGCCATATCCGACGGTTTGGAAGCCGAGGATATCAAGCTCGGCTTGTAGTCCGGTTTTATTAAGGTAATCGGTGACGACGCGGGAGCCAGGACCGAGCGAAGTTTTGACGGACGGCTTAATTTTGAGGCCGAGGGCGTTGGCTTTTTTTGCCAGAAGCCCGGCGGCGAGCATCACGCTCGGATTTGAAGTATTGGTGCAGCTGGTGATGGCGGCGATGAGTACGGAGCCATGTTGGATGTGGTCCTGAAGGCCAGCTTTGCTGTCGACGGTGACGGTGGCGCTTGCGGTCTCGGATTTGGCAAAACCGCCATTGGCGAGGGAGGCGGCGAGGAGTTCCGCCCATTTGACTTTGAGGTTATCGAGGTCGATCCGGTCTTGCGGGCGCTTGGGGCCGGCGACTCCTGGCTTGACGGTTGCAAGGTCGAGATCAACGACTTGGGAAAAATCGAGGGCGTCGCGTTCGGTGGGAATACCCCAGAGACCTTGCGCTTGGTAGTAGTTTTCGACGGTGGTGCAGAGTTCTGCGGGGCGACCCGTGCCACTGAGGTAGCCGATGGTGATTTCGTCAATGCCGAAAAAGCCCATGGTCGCACCGTATTCGGGGGCCATGTTGGCGATCGTGGCGCGGTCGGGCAGGCTCAGGGCTTTAGCACCGGGGCCGTAGAACTCGACGAATTTGCCGACGACCTTAGTTTTGCGGAGGACTTCGGTGACGAGCAAAACCAAGTCGGTGGCGGTGACACCGGTATTGAGGGTGCCAGTGAGATAAACGCCGACGACTTCAGGAACCAGGAAAGTGACTGGCTGACCGAGCATACCGGCTTCCGCTTCAATCCCGCCGACGCCCCAGCCGACTACGCCTAGACCGTTGATCATGGTGGTGTGGGAGTCGGTGCCGACGAGCGTGTCTGGGTAAAAAACGCCATTTTTTTCAAGCACGCATTTGGCGAGGTATTCGAGGTTGACTTGGTGGACGATGCCGATGCCTGGAGGGACGACTTTAAAAGTGTCGAAGGCTTGTTCGCCCCACTTGAGGAACTCGTAGCGCTCGCGATTGCGGTGGAATTCGAGGTCGAGATTTTTTTCCAACGAGTCGGGTCCACCAGCATAATCGACTTGTACCGAATGATCTACCACAAGATCGACGGGGACAAGGGGTTCGATCATTTTTGCGTCGCGGCCCATGCCATTGACGGCGGAGCGCATCGCAGCGAGGTCAACGAGAAGTGGTACGCCGGTGAAATCTTGGAGCACGATGCGAGCGACGACGAAGGGGATTTCGTAATCACCGGGAGCCTTGGCGTTGTAGTTGGCGAGGTTGGAGACGTCTTTGGTCGAGACTTTAAGCCCGTCGTTGTTACGAAGGAGGGATTCGAGAACGATCCGAATGGAAATTGGCAGGCGCGCGAGATTCGGGAAACCTTGCTCGGCAAGGGCTGGGAGCGAGTGGAAATTGCCTAAGGCTCCTGAGCCGGTGGTGAAGGTGCGAAGTGTGTTCATGGGTCGATCGTGGAGAAAGTGGCTGGAAAACGCGAAGTATCCTTTGAAGAGAAGCAAAGACTATGGATGAGGGCGGTTTTGTCAAAATCGTTTGCGGAGAGAGTGCGGGTTGAGGTGAGGGGAGACCGCCTTTTTTAAAGAAGTCCTGATTCAAGCGGCGGGTTTGCGAAGCTCGCTTTGCCGCTTTAGGCCACGCATGGGTACTATCCCTCAGCAAGCTGGGGGGTACGGAGTTCCCGAAACTAAAAATCGATTTGATCAGAATTGGGAGCGATTTCGTTTTTGAAACAGTGAGCTTCCGCTCGCCGCCGGATCATGGGCGAGTCTTTGTCGTGTTGGTTTTTTTGCAAAGACGGGGTCGGGAAGGCTCAGGAAATCGCAGAGGGTGCCGTCCGGTGTTTGAACCTAGAAACAGAAATGGAACCACGGATGAACCCAAATTCACACGGAGAATCAAAGACTGATGGATACTAAGCCTCTGACCCGCTGAGTGAGAAGAGAATTTCTCACAAGCCTCTTACGATTCGTGTTCATCCGGTGCGTCAGGCCAAGCCTAGCTTTTCTCGTGATCTGATAGGTGATCATCATCTCAAATAAGTGTCCAACATGTAGCCAATCCGGCACCAAAAGGAGTCATCCCCAAGGTGAAGCCCGGAGCGAAGGGGGCCGACTGTAAGTGCGCAACCCTTGAAACGAAATTCAACCGCTTGACCCACAGGTCCATTACGGGATCACCGACAGAAACTTCCTAGAAGTCCACGACGTCCAGATGGACCTTCTGCCGAGGAAATTGCATGAGTTGAGATGGAAGCTAAATCAGAAAGCGAGGAACCAACCCAAGTTCCGCCTCTACGCGCCCTACGACCGAGTCTATCGGATGGACGTGCTAAAAGCGGCCTGGAAACACGTCGGCAAGAAAGGTAAAGCTGCCGGGATCGACGGGGTGAAAGCCGAGGACATCCTCGCGGAGGATGATATGACAGAGGGATATGACAGAGGGGCAGTCCTTCTGTCCCGAGCCGGTAGACTTTTTACGTTTCAGAACCCACGCCGCGAGGGTCTGATAGGCCACGCCATGGACCGCGGCGAAGCGCGGTGCGCTCAAGCCGCTGGATGGATAGGCTTCGACGAGGGCGGATCGTTGTTCGGCGGAGTCGCAGAGCCGACCACGGCGGCTGACTTTCAGGATCGAGTCATGGGTAGCAGTCATCATCCGCGATGCAATGACTGTGATGCGATGCTCCGGCCAGAATCTTCAGATGGCGGTGTGGACTAAGTTGACTCATGTCGGGATCTGTCTCGCGCAGTCTGAGGGGATCATGGTGTTCCCTCGAAACCGATTTTCAGCTGTTGGACGATGATTGCGGCGGCTTCGGTGACGGTGATTTCCCGGCAGGCCTCGGTTGCGAGGCAAGTCATGGCAACGCCGTCGAGGCCGCAGGGGGTGATTGCGAAAAACGGCGGCAGGCTCTCTGGGGTGATGTTGATCGCGAAGCCATGCATGGTAATCCATTTCCTTACGCCAACGCCGATGGAGGCGAGCTTGCGGTTTTCCACCCAGACGCCGGTAAGGCCATCGCGGCGACTGGCGTTCACGCCGAAGTGGTGGCAGGCGCGGATGAGGGCGTCTTCGAGTTTGCGCAGGTGATCATGGAGGTCGCGGCCACGGGAATTGAGGTTGAGGATCGGGTAGCCGACGAGCTGGCCGGGGCCGTGATAAGTCGCTTGGCCGCCACGGTTGGTTTCGTGAAGCGGGTAAGGAAGGGCGGCGGGATTGCGGAGGGAAGATTGGTCGCGCAGGCGACCGATGGTGTAAACGGGCTGGTGTTCGAGCAGGAGAATCGTGTCGCCGCCGCTGCCATCAAGGATGGCAGCGAGGTGCTGCTCTTGCAGGTGGAGGCCGGCTTGGTAGTCGATGGGAGCGGGGAGATGGAGGGTTTTTAGCAAGGCGGTGAATTGTTGAGAATTATGGGTTGAAAATTAAAAGCAGAAGCGCCATTCTTTAAGTTTTAACTTTTAACCCGTCTCAGACGAGGCGAGGTTCGAGGAGTTTGGCTTTGAGCGGATCGGACGCTTGAAGGTGGGCCATGCCGATGGCGAGGGCGTCGGCGGCGTCGGAGGGTGGGGTTTCGGCGAGGCCGAGGATCGCGCGGACCATGAAGGCGACTTGTTTTTTGTCGGCGTTGCCATTGCCGACGACCGCCATTTTGACCTTTTTGGGCGAATATTCAAAGACCTTGAGGCCGTGGTCGGCGGCGGCGATCAGGGCGGCGGCACGGGCGGCCCCCATGGAAATGGCGGTCTGGTGGGACTGGACGTAAATAATCCCTTCGACCGCGACTTCATCGGGTTGGAATTTTTGGATGACGTTGACCAAATGGGTGCGGATGGCGGAGAGCGCGGCGGACTGGGGGATGTTTTTTGGGATCGAAATCACATCGAAGGCGAGCACGGTTGGCTTGCGTGGATCGCCCTCCAGTACGGCATAGCCGGTGTTGCGGACGGCGGGATCGATGGCGAGGATGCGCATGGGATAAGAAGTAACAACACTCTTGTCGTTGCGAGAGCAAGGTCTTCACAAGAATCGGCCGCTGACTCTCGACGTTGTATTCTATTCCGCGCTCCAATTCTTGGCTCAACGGCGCTTTTTACCACCGCCGCCGACTTTTTTGCGGCGGACTGGCTTGATCGGGGAGTCGTCGAGCAGCGCGGTGTAGATGTAGTCGAAATCTTCGAGTTTCCGGCGCGGGATGGTTTGGTCGATGAAGATTTCTACGGACTTGGCGTAGTCGAGTTCGTCGGCAGTGAGGATGGTGAAGGCGTCGCCCTCGGCTTCTGCACGGCCGGTGCGGCCGATGCGGTGGACGTAGTCTTCGGCGTTTTCGGGGACGCGGTAATTGATGACGTGGGAAACCCCGGAGATGTCGATGCCTCGGGCTGCGACATCGGTGGCGACTAGGATTTCGTAGTCACCGGCTTTGAATCCGGCGAGGGCTTTCATCCGATCCACCTGATTGATATCCGAGTGCATGGCGGCAACTTTCGGCTGGCCATTGGCTTTGATCAGTGAGGTGAGCTGGTCTGCTTCCTTGCGGGTGCGGGTGAAAATCATCACCGAGTGGTATTCGGTTTGTTTGAGGAGTTCCAACAGCAGTTCGTCGCGTTGGTCCATCGCGACCGGATAAAAGGCGTGGGTGACGCTGGTTGGGATTGAAGTGCGGGCGATCTCGATACTCAGCGGATCGGTGAGGCACCACTGGGCAAAAGTTTGGATCGCCGGCGGCATGGTGGCGGAGAAAAACAACGTTTGGCGGCCATCCCATGGGCAGAGATTGACGATTTTGCGGACTTGCGGCAGAAAGCCCATGTCGAGCATACGGTCCACTTCATCGAGGATCAGCACTTTAATTTCGCCGAAGCGCATGGTGGTGCGGTAGAAATGATCGACGAGGCGGCCGGGAGTAGCGACGACGATGTCGGCACCGGCGGCAAGCTGCTCGGACTGAGAGCCAAGGCCGACGCCACCGTAGAGCAGCGCGACTTTGAGACCGGTGTGCTTGCCGTATTTTTCAAATTGTTCGGCGACTTGGTGGGCTAGTTCGCGGGTTGGCTCGAGCACGAGGATCTGGGGTTTGCCCATTTTCTCGATTTTCGAAAGGCTGGGAAGGGCGAAGGCGGCGGTCTTGCCGGTGCCTGTCTGGGAAGCTCCGATTAGGTCGCGGCCTTCGAGAATCAGCGGAATCGCCTGCGCCTGGATCGGCGTAGGCGTGGTATAACCGGATTCCTCAATGGCTTCCAGAACGGCTGCGGAGAGCCCAAGTGTGTCAAATCCCATACAACGGCTTAGGTAGATGGCTGAGTCGTCCGGGTCAAGGGGCGAATGCAAGGCCGACGATTCCTGCGGGTCGTGGTCCTTACGCGAGCGGTTTTTAGTTCTCCAGATGGATCTCATGCTGGAGCGGCAATCGATTTGCCAAAGGTGCGTATTCTTGGAGTGGACTCGGAATTGGATTTGGCGTAAATTGAATTGAAATTTCTAGGATTTATAAAACTTCACTTCAATGACAGCATTTCTTTTCAGTTGTGACTATGCGACTTGCGCGGTACCGGAGGCTTATCGGGAGATATTCCGTGGGGCTGAGGATGCGGTGGAATCCACTGAGGGATGGGAGCCCGGGTCACTGAATTTGTCGCAGGGATTTGCAATGAAATTTCGGACGCCATTAGTGCATGGAGACGTGACTCGATTGTTGATTGATTTTGGCCAAGATGGCGATGCTCGGTGGAGCCGGTTTTCCTCGAAGCTACCGGAAGCAAACCAAGTCAAGCTGGTGGATCGTCATGAACGACCTTATCGAATGGTGTTGAAACAGCGGATCGCTGAGGATTTAAGGCGGCATTCGGCGCTGTTGCATCTGATGATTCACACGGATTCGACGACGCTAGGGCAGGTGGTGTTAGAAACTGCGACTGGTGCGGACTTGGCGGAAAAATTTACAAGCGCTTGGCGGACACGCCTGGTGGCAGCGGAGGTGGATGTTCGAGAGGTGAGGGGAGTTGAGCTCAGTCCGTTGGCGACGGCCTTGGCTCAAGTTTTTCCCGTGGACAAGTATGCGCAGGTGCGACTTAAAGTTTCGCAGACGTTTTTTCTCGAAGGACGACCTTGGCGCTGGGAAACGTTAAAGAAACTCTTGTTGGATTCGTTGGTCCAAGTCGGCCAACAAGTGGACGGGCTTAATGCCCGAGAATGCTCTTTGACTGATCGCTGTTGAGCGAACGTTGCTCTTTCCAGTCGATAATTTTAGGTTGAAGGAGCGCTTTTTGGTATCTTTCGACGGGAACGTTGAGAGGTTTAGGGATGACTGTGTTGTCCGCTTCTTGGGCATTGCGGGTCGCATAGGTGTTGGTTTTAGAGTTGCTCGGGAGTTTGGCGTTTTGGGTCGCCCCATGAGCACTTTGGCCTTGAAGGTTTGAAGGTTGATGGGAGCGACCGCTGTTGGTATTTCCGGAGTAGGCTTTGTGAGCATACTCCTTGTGGCCCCATTCCGATTTTTTCGCGTAATCGCCGGTTTGGTAAGTCTTTTTTTGGTAAGATCGGTTGACTTCCGATGCTTTACCGCGGCTCTCGTAGGAGCTGCGGAGTGTGCTGCCGGGTACCAACTTACCTTCGGCGTCTGGCTTGTAGCCATTTTGTTGGTTGAGTCGGGCTGATAACGATTTGTGGACTGGCTGGGCTGATTTTTTGGGCTTGGACTTTGATGCACAAGAAGCCAGCAACAAGAGCGGCAAGAGGGCGATGACAATTGAGATTTTCACGGCTGGACGAGGCGTTGTTGGAGAGCGAGATCGGGAGGGGCTCCGCGTTCGAGAGCTTGTTGGTAATAGGCACTGGCCTCCTCGAGGCGTTTGTCGAGTGAGCAAATGAGGGCAAGATTGTAGTAGGCTGCGCTGAGGAGTGGATCTGCGGAGATCGAAGCCTTGTAATGAGACTCTGCGATGCCTTTGCGGCCGAGGCGGTAACTGATGGTAGCGAGCAACAATTGGCTTTTGGCGTCGTTGGGGGCGAGCTCGACCGCTTGGTTAGCGCTTTTTTCTGCGCTTGCAAGGTCACCTAAATTCATCAAAGAAAATCCGAGCATTCGGTGAGCGTAGGGATTATCGGCATTGAGTTCGACGGCACGGCGGAAGCTATCGGCAGCAGCGGTCGGGTCATTGAGACGAAGGTTAACGACTCCAAGCTTGCACAGTGTCGGGATGTGGCCGGGGTGTAATTCGAGGATGGTTTGGTAGAAAACGCGAGTTGGTAAAAGTTGACCAGCGGCGAAGGTTTTTTCGGCGGTGCGTTCGAAGACCGAAATATCTTGATTTGACTCGGCGGTGTTGCGGTCAACGGTGGCGTGGTCTTGGGCGAAGGGGGAAATGAACTCACCATCGACGTGTTTGTCGGCAAGAAGATGAAGCTCGTCAGGGGAGAGCTGGATTTCTTGGCTGTCAAAAAGGTTGATCGCTTCTGCGATGCTCGGGTCTTGAGTTGCGAGATCCTTGACTGCACCAATTAACAAGTCGCGTGCTTGGCGACGTCGTTCTTGGATACGGAGTTGGCGCTGGATGATGTCTCGTAAAACTGCGGTTTCTGCGGGATCGGTGGCAACCTGACCTTTGGCCAAAGCACTCGCTTCATTTTTAAGCCGGTTTTCTAATTCAGTAAGGCGGCTATCTTGCTCGCGCTTTTCTTGGTGGAACTTGTTGATTTGAAATTTTGCGAGGCTGAGATCGCGAATCGCGGCGGTAAACTCGTCTTTGGTGTGGTTGTTATCGAGATTGAGTCGTTCGACTTTGTCATTGGCTTCGCGGAGGTTCTTGGCGAGTCCGATGTTTTGTTGGATGAGCTCGTGAATACGGCTATTGTCATTGAGCTTGAGAAGTGCGCTCATTTGTTCGCGCTCTTGAAGCAGGGAATCGCGCTCGGTGCGAAGTTGTGAATAGGCGTCTTGGCTTTCTTGGAGTTGTTTGATCAGGCCGTTGATACTGGCATTGGCTTTGGTGAGTTCTTCACCTTTGCGGGTGAGTTCGTGTTCGAGTACTTCGAGTTGGCGGCGTTGGCCGGCCACGACCGCGTTGGCGATGTCGCGCTCGGACTTAAGATCGCGCTCGAGGTTGGCGCATTTTTGCTGAATTCCTTTAAGCTCGGTCTCGAGAATTGCGCTGTGAGATTGTGCTTCACGATGGGCATTGTTGCTCTGATTAAGAGCCATTTTCATAGCTTCACGCTCTTGTTCGAGCCCGGTGATACGCTGGTTGAGGGCCTGCATTTCATGTTCGACGGGGCGGGCTGCAAGCTGTGAGCGGAGCGACTGGACGTTGCTCTCGGCGGTAGCAAGTTGGGCTTGGACGGAATCACGTTGGAGGGTAAGATCGTGGACGCGGGATTCATTGCGTGAGGCATCCTTACTTGCTGCTGAATTATTTTGAGTGAGGGCACGGAGCCGTTTGACTTCGGTTTCGGCCTCAGCCAGGCGACGGATGGCGAGCGGGTCGACTTCGAGAGTTGACGGGGGAATCGGGATTGAGTGGTCGAGTGGGTAACTCAAAGAGCCGGATTTTTGAGTTCCGCCTTCGAGCTCGGCGACCACATTTTGGTTTTTGTGGAGCTGTTCATCGGCTTGTGGGCGAATTTTGGCGAGAGTTTCGGCATTGCGTGAGCTGCGACCGCTGACCATTTCGGGTTTCCAAGCAGGGTAATATTGGAGAACCGCGTCAATGAGTTTACCGGCACGCTCGAATTTTTCGATTGCGCCTACGAAATCGCCCTTTTCTTCGAGTTGTTCGCCGGCACGAATCGCCAGATAGCCTTGGAAATAGACGTCAGAGGGATCAAATTGTCCGGGCTGAGCGGGAGTGATGGCTTGTGACAATGCCGATGTGGCAATCCATAGAAAAATCGAACATACCAGTCGAATTGCGACGAAGCGTAAGTTTTTTGCAGTTTGAATCCACATAAAGCTACAAACTAGCGGCGGAGCAGCGGCGGAGCAAGCGGGATTCCCAAGATCTGTGTGCGAAGTTTCGAGGTCGCTGGACTGATCAAAGATCAAAGGTCGTGAGTCACTGCTTGGTGAGTTTTGGAAGCATGGCGTCGACTTTAGGGTTGAAGGCAGTTTCCATCAGGTCGAGATATTTGGAGCACTTGTCGCTGCGGTGATTAGTTTTGAGCTGCTCGGTGAAGCGGATGTAATTGTCGAAGGCTCCGCTGCTTTCGTAGGCGCGAGTGACTTCAAATAATTTGAGGTAATCACGACCTTGCTTGGCTTTGGTCGTCATGACTGTACGCTGCTCGGTGAGAGCTTGAAGTTGAGTGCTAAGATTTTGGGTAGATTTTTTCGCAATCGCGCTGAGGGCGATTTGATATTCGGCGAGGAGCGGCCGGTAGGACGGGAAACAGCGATAGCTGAGGCGGACGAGAGCCTCTTGGGCAAATTCGAGGGCTTGGGATCGCTCCGGCGCAGGTAACGCGGCGAGCTCAGGCCAAGCTTTGAGTTCTTTTTGTTGTAAGACGCCTTTGGCGTCGGAAAAGTTGAAGTTGAGAGCTTGGTTGAGGGCGGTTTCCGTTTGGTCGATGGTAAGAATCTCGGTGGTGAGATTTTGGCCACCGGTATTGGCGAGCTGGAGTGCCCACCATTTGGCGAGGCTGGTTTCGGAAAGGTTAAGCCCAGGGAAGTGTTTGCGCAGCAAGGAAGGCATTTCTCCTTGGTAGGTGGCAACCTCGCTGAGGAACGAACGAAAACCTTCTTTACCTTGTGGTTGTTGGATTAGAGCCATGACGAGGGCAGCCGACGAGATCCGAAAAGCGGTACCCATCGCGGCATCGATGTGCTCGAAACCGGCTTGGTCGAGGGCGAAGAGCTCTTCGGTTTTGAATAAACCACCGGTTTTAAACAATGTTTGGTAGAGTCGGCGGTCACTTTGGTCGAGGTACCAAGCGCTGGCCTCGCGTAAGCCATCGACGAGCCACGGTGGCACGAGAAACCGAGTGGTGGATTCTGAAGGAGAATGGTCACGGAGGGCGCGCTCATTGATGAGGGCGGCGGTGATCGCGTGTTTGATACGCTGACGATCCATACCGCGGCTGAGGTGAAGATCGAGTCGGAGATTGTAGCCAGAGTCATTGAAAACAAGTTGTAAGACCTCGGTGCGTGGTGGCAAAGGGTCGCCAATTTTTCCGTGCAAGGTGATGCTGATCGGGACTTTCCAGGTATCTTGTTCTGCGGTCAGCTGAAGTAATTCATTTTTTGTTTCCTCCGCCAAGATCGCGACAGCGGCGCGGTCTTGAATTTGGCTACCGCCGACGTTAAACTGATGGGTTTGGCTGATTACTCGGTCTTGGTCCTCGGACTTGGGTGACTCGGGAGGCAGCACGATTTGTCCGGTGGGTGGGATTTCTGCCGCGAAAGTGATGGCGGTGAATGCTAATCCTAGAATGAGTGAACGGATGGGCTTGTTCATTTAGAAGGTTTTCGGCATTCCCTGTTGGCCGGTTATTTCACGTGGATCGAGTAAGAGTCGGCCTTTTTCAAATTTAATTCGATTCATCTCGCGGAAACCCAGTTGAATCTCGTCGTGAAACAGTGCCGCAAGTTTCTCGTAAGCCGGCATGATCAGCAGCAGGAAACCTTGTGGGATGACCAGTTTGCCGAAGCGCCCGCCTTGTGACGGGTTGGGGAAATCGGGATGATAAGGCCCACCCTGAAGTAAGATTTCGGTCACTGGACCTTTAGGTTTTTCGGTCCGTTGAACTTGGAGATACATTGAAACGGTGAAGGGGTGACTCAGGAAGCTTCGTTCCATCACCACTTCGGCGCGGCCTTCCTCAAGCCGGACCCAGACGCGTTTGAAACTCACCTTCTGTTCGAGGAAGCCGCCCTGTTTGGTGACGAGCGTGCGGGCGAGCCATTGGTTGATCTCGTTTTCGGTAAGGGTGACAGGATAATGGCGATCAATCGCGTTTTTTAAAACGACTTTGAGGTCTCGATCCTGCCCGGCCTTCACAGGTGAGCCAGTGAGGTCACCGAGGTTTTGTGCTTGGGTTGCAAAAAAAACGGCGACACAAAGACCGGCTGTTGCGGTCAATAAAATGAGGAACAGCAACTTGGAAAAGCAGCCGCCAATCAAGGATGAAGTCGGTTTGGGTTCGGCCATAGATCAGCAGATTTACAGGGATTTGGCATCATTCTCCGGACTTCGCTGCGGGTGCCGCTGCTGGAGCGGGTGCTGCCGCGGGAGCATTTGCAGCACCTTCGGCCTTGGCTCCAGCTTGATAAGATGAAGAGCGGTAGTCGGTTTGGTAAAAGCCTGCGCCTTTAAAAATGATTCCGCCGCCGGTGCCGAGCAGGCGTTTGACTTGTCCGTCGCAATTTGACTCTCGGCAGTCGGTCAACTTCGCATCGTTCATGCTTTGAAAGACTTCGAAGCGTTTTGCACATTTTTGACATTCGTAATCGTAATTTGGCATGATTCGTGACGCGTCTTGTAACACGTTCCGCCTGCGGTGCAACTCCGGTGTGAGGAATGGTTTGTGAGCGAGATTTGGGGATTGGACTTGGATTTCGCGTGCTGTCGCTGGCGGAATCTGTTTGAGTCGCGGCCATGCCTCCTCGCGTCAAAACAGTCGCCTCAATTTCAGTCGGAAAATTTTTCGAAGCCCACGCCGAGGCCTTAGGTTTAACTCTGCATGGCGAGCGGGTCGGTTTTGATCGCTTGATCAGCGAACCCGCGATGAACCGCCCGGGACTCGCGTTGGCGGGTTTCTTTTCTTATTTCGCCAAAAAGCGAGTTCAAGTGTTGGGGAACTCCGAGCTTTCTTATTTGAAAACATTGCCGGAACCGATGCGGATTGATCGCTTTCGGCGGATGTGTGATCGCGACATCCCTTGCATTGTGATGGCGCGTGATTCATCGCTCGACGAAAATTTAGCCAATGTCGCCATGGATCATGGGATTCCGGTTTTCGGCACTTCTCAAGTGACCATGAATTTCCTCAACTCCGCGACTATTCGTCTTGAACACGAATTTGCTCCGAGCGTTACCGTGCATGGCTGTATGGTGGATATGCGCGGTGTTGGCGTACTGATTGTCGGCAAGAGTGGGGCAGGGAAATCGGAAACCGCGATCGGGCTACTTGAGCGAGGTGCCTCGTTGGTCGCTGATGATATGGTTCGGATCAAATATGTGGGTGGTGACTTGGTGGCGACTTCACCGGACCTGTCACGCGGCTACATGGAAATTCGCGGCATCGGGATCATCAACGTTGCCAACCTTTATGGTCTCGCTTCAATCCGGCCGGATAAACGCTTGGATTTGGTGGTTACACTCAAGCCACAAGCGGATCTCAACGAAGTGGATCGAGTGGGACTGTTGCAAAAAACCTATGAAATTTTGGGTCAGCACGTTGCCCACGTGGAAATTCCGGTTGGGCCTGGCCGGGATACGGCGCGAATGGTGACGATCGCGGCGCTTGACCAACAACTGCGCCGCTTGGGTTACAATATGGCGGACGAGTTCAATCAAAAATTACTCAACCACATGTCAGGTGGGAAATAGGCTTTCCGCGAATTTCGTGGTTCAATCGGTGTAAATCGCAGTCCCGAGAAATTTCGAGGAGGGTGGTCGGTTTGCGGCAAACCTATTTAGGCCGCAGATCCCCCAGCAAGGCCCGACTTGGACATGCTGGGGTGAGCCCTCGAGTGCTAAAATTACATGCCGGGAATCGCTAGACCGCCAGTGAGTTTCTTCATCTCAGCGGCTGACTTTTCTTTGCCCTTGAAAATTGCTTCTTGGACCGCTTTGAGGACCAAGTCCTCAAGGAATTCGGCATCACTTGGATCGATGACTGAGGGGTCGATCTTGATTGAAACCACGTCGCCAGCGCAAGTGGCGATGACGTGGACTTTACCGCCGCCGACGCTGGCCTCGACGGTCTGGCTAGCGAGTTCTTCTTGCTTGGCAGCCAGCCCGGCTTGCATCTGCTGGGCTTGTTTCATCAGTTTTTGGAGGTTCATAATTTTTCGAGTAGGGTCGTAAGAAGTGAATTTAAATGTGCCGTGGCATGGTTGCGCAATGGCATTGTCGTGATTTTAGACTAAATACAGGATTCGTCGATTCGTTGGTTCGGAGGCTTGGAACGAGGCGCTTGAGTGCAGTTTCCTGAGCGATGAAAGGGTCAAAAAGTCAGTGTTTCTCGGCGCTGCTTTCTTCAAACAGGCCGTGGAAACCCATGGATTGAAGATTTGTTTAGACTCTTTCAAAGTCGGGCAGGCAGAAAATCTTGTCGCTCTCTGCATCGTGGTGCAGAGCTTTGGGATTCAATCATGCAGTCATGGAGTGATTTGAATAAGCTTGAGATGAAATTCAGTTTAATACTTTTCCTTCGAATTTCACCAGCGCTGCTTGAATGAGAGGGTCGTTATGGAAAGCGTCTTCAAGGCTGGCGATGACTGCCACGGGTTCAGGTGGTTTGGCTGCGGCGGCAGGGGGCTCGTTTTTCCAAGGTGCTTGTTCGCTGGGGGCGGGTGCTTCACTGATGTCCGGCGCGGCGTCGATCAGTGACCCTAAGCTGGCAAGACCACCGCTGGGTCGAGTTTTGGCGGCGCTCGGGCTGGGCTCCGCAGGTGATTTCGTTTGCTGTTCTTGGGCGATCGCGAGTGACTCGGTTTGTGCTTCGGATTTGGCAGGGGCCACCGCGGTGAGGGGGGCTTCAGTTTTGACTAAGGCTGGGATGATTTCCTGTTCGGCAGGAAGGAAATTGGCGCTGCGGGTCAGGACTTTGATCACATCCGTAATCCGGACTTCACCGAGGGATTGGATGGCTTTGATCACGCCGAGCTCAAAATGCAGGCGTTTGTTAGTCGCCCATTTCATACGGCCCTCAGTTTCGGCAAAAACGTCGATAGCAGCGAGAATCCGATCGGGTGGATAATCGGCTGCCGCTTGCTGTAAAGTGCTCCAAAGTGCGGCAGGAATGCCCTCTCCATCGGCCGAGGGGTCGAGCTTGGCGACGAGTAAAGCGCGCAGGCAGCCGATGAGTTCCCCAAGAAGTTGGGAGAGTTCGCGGCCGCTTTCGGCTTCCTTTTGGATCAGCGAGAGTGCAGCTGGATTGTCGCGGGCAAGCAGGGTCTGAGTGAGAGCGGCGACTTTTTCGCGCGAGGTGAAGCCGAAAACATCAAGGACATTGGTTTCGTTGATGGTGTCGCCGCAGAAAGAGACCAGCTGGTCGAGCATCGACTGGGCGTCGCGCATTCCGCCGTCAGCCCCTTTGGCGATCGCCCAGGCGGCGGTATCCTCGAGGGTGATCCCTTCGAGGCTGGCAATATGGAGCAGGTGCTGGGCGATCGTTTCGGTCGGAATCGGGCGGAGATCGAAGCGCTGGCAGCGCGACAAAATGGTGGGTAAAATTTTATTCGCCTCGGTGGTGGCGAAGATAAATTTCACGTGGGGTGGGGGTTCTTCGAGGGTCTTGAGCAGTGCGTTGAACGCGGCATTCGACAGCATGTGGACCTCGTCGATGTAAAAAATTTTGAATTGGCCGCGGGCTGGGGCGAAGCGGACCGATTCGCGGAGGTCGCGAACTTGTTCGACGCCGTTGTTCGATGCACCGTCGATTTCTAAAACGTCGAGTGAGCGGCCTTCCGCGATTTCGATGCAGACGTCTTCGTCGGGGTCAAAATCGGCTTTAGGGCCGGCGGTGCAGTTGAGTGCTTTGGCGAGAATCCGTGCGGTGGAGGTCTTGCCGGTGCCTCGCGGGCCGACAAAAAGGTAAGCGTGAGCCAAGCGCTTTTGGGCGATGGCATTGCGAAGGGTCCTCACGACGTGATCCTGTCCGAGGACGTCGTCAAAAGTTTTGGGGCGATATTTGCGGGCGAAGACCTGATAACTCACGCCGCAGAGTGTAGGGATGGCAGCGAGTTTGTCATGGCCGAGTTTTAAGGAATTGGAAAAAACCTGCGGTGTCCGTCAAAAAGTTTGTGTGACGAGGATTGATGGCTGGCAGTTTGTTGCTAGGTTATCACCCGATGAGTGAATTGAAATCCTCCAAAAACTACCGAGTGAGGGGCTTTCCTTGGCTCAAAGCGAGTATTCTGGTGCTGATAGGTGGGGGGCTTGGGCTGTGTTTTACCGGTTTCCCCGCCAAACTGAAGCGCGGCTTGCGCGAAATCTTCGCGCCGAAATCGGCGATCGTTGCCGTAAATCGACAAGATATTTACCGCCAAGCTGAGGCGCAGATTCGTGCGGAGATGGAGGCAAAATACGAACGTGACATCGCCGCCTTAAAAAATTCCCTCGCTGACGTCGATAAACAACCCGCCAAACCCGCAGCGGTTCCTGAGCCTGAACTGGGACCCGTCACCGATCTGCGGAAATTGCGCTCCGGGATTGCTTTCAAGACTACCGTGAACCTCCAAAAAGGTGGACTTGCATCCCGCGAGCGCATGGATGACTCCAGTTATACCGCCTCCTACCAATTGTCGCTCCGGATTCCGATACCGGCCAAAACCTTA
>JAYWAR010000056.1:0-2467 GCA_043782285.1 Akkermansiaceae bacterium
AAGGCGGTATTTATCAGTAAATTCCAGATCAGCAATGCCGAAGACAGCTCTCCGGTCATCGGCACCTTCTGCCACGAGAATGGCCACCTGATTCTCGGCTATCCCGACATTTACTCGCAGTTCCCGACCGGTGAAGGAGTCGGCGAGCACTGCTTGATGGGTGCGGGAAATTACCTCAACGGCGGCAAAACTCCGTCCCCTCTGAACGCCTATTTCAAGGACATCGTCGGCTGGGCCACCATCACCGAAGTCACTCCTACGCAATTCAAAACTGCCAGCCTGCCGACGAAAGGAAATGTCGCGTATCGACTCCGCAATCCGGCCGCAGCCACCGAATCCTTCATCGTGGAAAACCGTGGCGACGGCGATAAATGGGCGAAATACTCCCACGACAAAGGAATCGTGATCTGGCATATCGACGAAACCGTCGATGGCAACTTGAATTCTGGAACTCATTACGAAGTCGCCGTCGAGCAGGCCGATGGCCGCATGGATCTCGAGAACAACGCCAACCGCGGCGATGCTTCGGACTATTTTGATCGGGCGAGTAAGTCCAAGTTCAACGACACCACCATTCCCAACGCGCATTGGTGGGATGGCACCCAATCAGGTATCAAAGTTGACGTGCTAACCGATTTGGCCCCATCCATCGCCGTCTTGTTCGGTGGCGTTCCGCCGAACACGATCATCGTCGGCAAACCGAACGGTGGGGAAGTGATCTTCCCGGCCTCCTCAATGGGGATCACTTGGCAGGCCAATATCTCGGGCAACGTGAAGATCGACCTCTACAAGGGCGGAGCCTTCAATTCGGTCATCGCGGCGAGTGAGCCAAACGACGGCAGTTACCTGTGGGCGGTCCCTGCCTCGCTCGCCCCTAGCACCGACTACACCGTTCGGATCAGTTCCATTTCGAACTTCGTGGCGACCTCGGATACCAGCGATGCCACCTTCGCGCTCAGTGACGCGACGTTCCCGACTGGCGGAGTGATGCCTTACGGTTGGTATCGTCCGAGCGGGGCGGCGACTTCCTGGGAGGTCACCAAAAGCACGGTTTACGAAGGTTCGGCAGCCTTGGTTTCCAAGAATCCGGGTGACGGGGCAAAGTCGGCGGTGGCCTATCGCACCACTTTCAAGTCGGGCAGCGTGAGTTTTTACATCAAGGTTTCCTCGGAGCATAACTATGATTTCGCCAAGTTCTACATCGACGACGTGGTGCAAGTGCTTCCGTCTGCAGGCACGAAGCCGGGAATCTCGGGGGAGGTCGGCTGGACTTTCGCCACCTTCCCGGTTTCCAGTGGCAAACACACGCTCACTTGGATCTATGAAAAGGATGACAGTTACGCCGGCGGGAATAACAAAGCGTGGCTGGACGGCTTGTCCTTGCCGGAAACCGCCCAGGAAATCTCCGTGATGGACAGCAAGGGCATGGTTTTGGTTGACGGGCAGTCCAAAACGACATTCCCCGACGTGGCCATCGAATCGTCCAGCGCGGCGCAGACCTTCACCATCAAGAATGTGGGCAAATCCCCCCTCCTTGACTTGAAGGTGTCCAAGGTCGGCGCGAACCCCGGAGATTTTACGGTCCAACCGTTGCAGACGACCGTGCTTAAGCCCGGCAAAAGCACCACCTTCCAAGTGAAGTTCACGCCGTCCCATCTCGGCCTGCTGACGGCAACCGTCCGGATTTTCAGCAACGACGCGAGTGAGGGCGATTTTGACATCAATGTCGAAGGCTCCGGTCTCGGGCTTCCAAAAATCGGCGTTTATCAAGGGGTCGGCTCCACGCTCAAGGATGGTGCGGCAGTCAGCTTAGGTTACGCGACAGTCAGATCCGATGGCAAGACCAAGACCTTCACCGTCAAAAATCAAGGCTCCGCCACCTTGAGTGGGATGAAAATTACCAAGTCCGGTGGCGACATCGCGGACTTCGTGATCAGCCCGCTGGGGCGGACGGCGCTTGGACCCGGAGCAAGTACCACCTTCAAGGTGACCTTCCATCCGACCGCCCGTGATAAGCGGAGAGCGGAGATTAGAATCCTCAGCAACGACAAGAAGGCGGGTCCCTTCGATCTCATCTTCACCGGCACTGGAGCCCCCAAATCCACGGCGACTCCGCCTCCGGCTAACGCGTTGGCTGCTGCTTTTGCGAGCCCAGCAAGCGACAAAGCGAGCCAACTTCCGCAGGTCACCACGGTCGAGGTCGTCCAAGATCAGAAATACCTTGCGCTGTCTGTCACCAAGCAGCCGGGTGTGGCCACGGGCAGCGTTGAAGTCTCGCCGAACCTGCTGGATTGGTTCAGCGGCATAACACACACTACGATCCTCATCGACGACGCGACCACGCTCAAAGTCCGCGACAACACGCCGGTCACCCGCGAGGTGAAGCGCTACATCCGCCTCAAGTAAGCCGGTCTGGAGCCGGGCCTCCAGCGCGGGATCACCCGCGAGCCGGGACCTTTCCGGGCAA
>JAYWAR010000057.1:0-2462 GCA_043782285.1 Akkermansiaceae bacterium
TATGAGGGGCTCGCGCTTTATGAAAATTCCCTGGCGCTGCGGGAAAAAGTGTTGGCGATCCGTCGGCGGCATCTTGGAATCGAGCATCACGACTCACTCCGTTCGCTCCGGCAAGTGATCGAAAATGCCGAGCGGCTTGGTAAGTTTTCCCGCGCCCGCGAGCTGGCGGAGGAAGAGCTACCGCTAGTTCGTAGCCGCCCGGGAAGTGAGAAAGAACCGATCCTCCTCGCTCTCAGGAGCCTCGCAAATTCGTGCTTTCACTCGGGAGACCGGACCAAGGCGATCGAGGTCCAGCAAGAAGCTATCGAGCTCAATCGCAACACCTATGGAGATCTATCTAGGGAGGTGGCCTTAGCACGGTGGCATCTCAGTCAATACACACAGGCAGACGGCGATCCCCGCAAAGATGGGACATCAAACGAAAAACCGCAGGCGGCGGACGTCATGAAAACGGTGGCTCCCGGTGCGGTCTCCAAGCCGCACCCTGCAATACTACCCGAACTGCAGAAGGCCGAGGAAGAATTCTCCACCAACCGCGCAACCTACGGTGCCTCTCATCTGAGGACCCTTGAAGCCCAGTCCCGGCTGGCTCAACTCCAGATCAAGCATGGACTGACCGACCTTGGAATTGCCAACCAGATTCAACTCCTTGCTTTGGCGCAAAAGGAATTCACCCCGCTTAGCGAAACCTCCTTGAAGTTCCACTGTCAGTTGGCCGATAGGTATTCTGGTATCTCCCAGGCAGGGGAAGCTTTCCGCGTTCAAGAGCAAGCCGTAAACCTCCTGCGCGAGCGCGATGGCGCCAACGCCCCATCAACGATCGAAGCGGAAGATCACATGATGCGTTTCATGTTCTACGCAAATCAAGGGGAACGATACCGGACGCGTTTGAAAGAGGTTTATGAGCGACGTACGAAAGCCTTGGGACCGGCGGACCAAGCCACCCTCGGCGTTCAGTCCGATTTGATCTTGAACCTGTATTATTCCCCAGAGTTTTTAGAGGCCATCACTCACGGCGAGCTGGCACTACCCATCATGCGCAAATCACTCGGCCCCGAGAACCGCATCACACTCGACACGATGAATAATTTGGCCCGCTGTTATTCCAAAGCTGGTCGCACTCGTGAGGCGATAGAGCTGCTAGCTGAAGCTTGCCCACATACCTGCGATGACACATGGGTAAATTTTCTGCTCGCGAACCTTCAGCTTTGGTGTGGTCTCCGAGAAGACTATAACGCCACCCGAAAGTGGATGCTTGCCGATATTCTCAGTCACCGCACGAGCACGGACATCTTGGAGCGAGCTGTCTGGATCTGCTGTCTCAACCCGCTTGAAAACAAGGCGCAAGGGCAGGGCTTACTCTTAACTCTCAAGCGGGTGCAGGGCATCCTGGCCGCACCCGGAGCCATGCCTCAAACAGTCCACCCGGCAGACGTTAGCCACCAAATCGATGGCTTGCTCCTTTACCGCACCGAGGACTTTGCAAACGCGCTCGAACAATTCGACAAGGCCGCACGGGTATTAGACTCAGACCGGAAAGCGAATCCACAAACAGGAAAGCCTAAACATGGCAACTGGGTCCGTTTTTACAAAGCAATGACACTCCAGCGGCTTGGCCGGGAGAGCGAAGCGAAAACACTTTTCTGTGAAGCCGCCCTCGACATGAAATCAGAGCCATTGCAGGAAAAGCCGCTCTTGAATGTTAATGATCCAGACGGGACGTCACTTCTCGTCTGGCTGGCATACAGGGAAGCTAAAGAGACTTTTGAACCCACTGTGATCGAGAACCGAACAACACGCTAACAGTCGAAACCTTACGATTTGATCGCTGGCGGATTTCGATTCAGAGCAGCTTGGCCCTGCGGCGTAGGAAAGCTCACGAACTAGCTAAATCCAGCTCGCGTTCAAGTGGCGACACTGCGCAATACGATTTTAAAGAATGCTCGGAAATGATGGGGAATGACCATCCTTTTCGCTTGTCAGCAAGTGATGAAAGACGCAGCGTCACTCTGTTAGTATGATCACTCGCCTATTTTCAGCCGCGTTGCGTGGGGTCGATGCCCAGGAAGTCGAGGTGGAGGTCAATGCCCGCGGTGCGGAAAAGCCGATCGTGGTGATCGTCGGTCTGCCGGATGCGGCAGTTAGAGAGTCCTCGCAGCGGGTGATTTCTGCCATCGGCGCATCCGCGCTCCACCTCGATAATGGCATCAAAACAGTCAACCTCGCGCCCGCCGATTTGAAGAAGGAAGGTCCGTCGTTCGACCTACCGATCGCCTTGGCGATGATCGCCGCAAGCGGGACCAAGCCGTTCAGTGCGGAGGATTGCTGCGTCGTTGGCGAGTTGGGACTTGATGGTGCGGTTAGATCGGTGAAAGGCGTGCTCTCCATCGCGCTGGAGGCGAAAAGCCGGGGGCGCAGCCGTCTGTTTGTGCCCGAGGCAAACGCGGCGGAAGCGGCGGTGA
>JAYWAR010000058.1:0-6818 GCA_043782285.1 Akkermansiaceae bacterium
AGGCGAGGGCGAGAAAATGAAAATCCGATCTGCCAGATACACGGCCTCTGGCAGATCGTGAGTGATGAAAAACACCGTCGCCTCTAGCTCCCGCCACAATGAAACCAGCAGATCCTGCATCCGCTGGCGAGTCGTCGGATCGAGTGCGCCGAAGGGCTCATCCATCAAAATGATGCGCGGGTGCATGATGAGCGTGCGGGCGATGGCGACGCGCTGGTTCATCCCACCACTGAGTTGGTGGGGGTATTTCGCGGCATCTTTTTTCGGGTCGAGACCGACTTTGGCAATCCACTCGCGGGCACGTTCGTAGCGTTCTTTCGTTGGCACTTGTTGGCATTCCAGACCGAAGGCGACGTTATCTAACACACTGCGGTGCGGGAAATTTGCATAATCTTGGAAGACGAAGCCACGGTCCGGCCCGGGCTCGATGACCGGTGCGCCATGGACGAGGACGCTGCCGGAAGTGGCGGGAAACTGCGGTGCAAGCCCGGCGATGAGACGCAGCATCGTGCTTTTCCCACAGCCACTCGGACCGAGCACGCCGATGAATTCACCGATGTTAGGCACATCCTCGACGCTGAAGGTGACGTCCTTGATCGCGGTGAACTCACGCGCCGTGCCGAGTTCGAACGTCTTGCCGACGTTTTTAAAATCCACCACCAGCGGCTTATCCGCAGTGGCGGGTGAGAGATCCTTCAACTCGCAAGCTTGCTCAGATGCGGTTAGTTCAGTTTTCGCCATGAGTGATGTGAGGAAAAAGCTGGCGCTGCAGCATCATGATGGTGCGGTCGATGCCCCAGGCCAAGAGGGTGATGATGAACAGGCAGAGATAGATATGCTCTTGGAAGCCACGGCGCTGGCTGTTGATGATGAGGGCACCGATGCCGGTCTTGGCATTGATCACTTCCGCTAACATGACATAACCGAAGGCGAGCCCGAAAATCAAACGCAGGCTGTTCACGATGTCTGGCAGAGCGAGCGGAAAGATGACCTTCCGCAACACTTGATGTGCGGCGATGGGAAACCACAGGCCAAATCCGAGCACGAATCCTATGCTGAAACGGAGCCAGCCGGCCTTAGTTAGTAATTCCATGAGCCGCAGGGATGCTCCACCACTCTCGCTCAAGAGTTGCCAGGCCACTGGGCCACTCAAAACACGCTGGGCCGAAGACGTATCACCCACCAACGCCCTCCCCGAATATCCACGGCCGCAAATGGTCCGCAAAGACTGGCTCAACCTGAACGGCTTCTGGGAGATCAAACTCGGCGATCAGCCAGTAACCCAAGTCCTCGTTCCCTATCCGATTGAATCGGCCCTGTCAGGCGTGATGGAGCACTCCGACCGGATGACCTATCACCGCAGCTTCGAGCTTCCCAAAGAATGGCAATGGCAGCGTGGAAACGATCGCCAGTGATCACGGTAAAACGATCGCCGCAGTGACCGGACCCGCTGGTAGCGAAGTCAAAATCCCAATCCCTAACCCGAAATTATGGGCTCCCGGCTCACCAAATTTGTAGGATCTCCAGATTTCGATGAAATCCTCAGACGGCCAAGTCATCGATACGGTGACCAGTTATTTCGGAATGCGGAAAATCGCGCTCGGTAAGGACTCAAAGCGGCTACCCCAGATGATGCTTAACGATAAGTTCGTATTCCAAGTGGGCCCGCTCGACCAACGATTCTGGCCAGATGGAATTTACACCGCGCCAACCGACGAAGCTTTAAGTTTCGACATCCAAGAAACCCTGCGACTCGGTTTCAACTGCACCCGCAAACACATCAAAGTGGAACCTGACTGCTGATATTATAGGTGTGATAAGTTAGGCCTGCACGTATGGCAAGATATGCCGAGTATCAATTCCTATGGCGGCAAACAGCCGATCGATGCACCTCAATTCAAGACCGAACTCGAACAATGGGTTAAAACCCATTGGAACCATCCTTCGATCATCATGTGGTTGATTTTCAATGAGTCCCATGGCCAACACGACACCGAATCATTGGTCGCTGCAACCCAAGCTTACGAAAAACTCCTTGCAAAATCTTGGGCACTGAATGCCGACCCGGGTCTTTCCGCCGTCATTTACACTCAGCTCACCGACGTCGAAACCGAATGCAACGGATTACTAACCTATGATCGAGAAATCAACAAGGTCATCCCTGAGCGCGCCGCCGCCGCAAATTCCGGCAAAAAACCCTAGCTGCCCGTCATCAAAACACCGCCATCCACCTCCTAACTGTGCTAAATTTCTGGACTAAAAGACCCCAGAATCCATCCACAAATCCTACCAAATCCAGAAAACAATCCCCCCGAGTTCAAGGCTCAAGCCATTGAGCTGCTGAGCCTGAAAATTTGTGCTGCAACGAAATGATGATTGAGCCATTCATCCCTAGAATTCATTTCATTGCGTCAAAGAATTCTTCAAACTGATGAGTTTTGGCGGGGTATTGTCGTTCTCAATCAGCGCAATGACCTCGACCAACTTGTCGTGCTCATTTTTGGTGTTGCGGATCTCAAGTTCTAATTTTTTCAGCTCGGGGAGAATCGATTTAGCAGCCCCACGATATTGTTTCAAAACATCCAGTGAAGTTTGAATGATGTAAGCTTTCCCCCAATCCTTGAGGTTCAACATCATCAAAGCGAGCGGAATACCTTCTTCAATTTGTAATCTTCCTAGCGCCTGAATACCTGCAAGCCGGACACCTTTGGAAAACATGGTGTTCGCCGGAGCCATTTCCCGGACCGAGGTAAACAGCGTAGGCGCGAGCGCCTTAACATCATCAAGCGTCATCAGCCCATAGGTCGAACGAAGGCAACCACGAGCCGCGGAGTCAGGATTGGCGGCAATCGAGCGGATCGCTGGATAGAGTTGCTCCTTGGGCACGTCGGCGATTGACTTCGCTAGCAGTCCTGCCGGGCCGTAAGAACCACCCGGATAAAATAACGCATACGCCAGCGCACCGACCGCAAATTGCATTCGGTCCGTTTCGTCTTTAATTGTCGCAGCCTTGAGCATTTGCGCAGTAATCGGCTTGGCGTCACCTCCAAGACTCCGCAGCGCTTCCGCCGTCTGGACTCGCAGCCAACGGTCCTTGTCATTGAGTAGAACCGCTAAAGTCGTCAAAGCGGGAACTGCACGACTTTTCAGCGCTCCGATAGCAGTCACCGCACCAAGACGCGCATTTGGATTATTACTCTGGGTAAGCTCAAGCAATTGCGGGAGATTATTCTCCTTACGTTTCCCTAGCTCCTCCGCCGAGCGGTTGCGCTCCAACGGTGACCAAGAGCTTAAACCTGCCAGCAGTTTCACCGTTGTTCTTCGGTCGTAGGCATCCACTCCTTCACAACGTTCAGCAGCGATCGCGGAAGCGATATCAGCCTCTGTTAGCCAATTTTTCGAATGAGCGTCACGACCGGTTAAATAGATCTTTTTAAGGGGTACGGCATAACCTAACAAATAAGAACCTGTCGCACCGATAATCCCGCGATAGCTACTTGCAACTCCTCCACCAGTAGCGACATTGACGAATGAACCATCCCAGCGTCGCGCCAGATCATAATACCAGCGCAATTCTTTCATAAAGGCAGCCATCGCGCGTGGCCCGCCACAATTGGCCGCAACAGGCCCCCAGAGATAGCTAAAGCCGTTGCCTGTGTGGCCCCATTCACGTGACTCATAAGACGCAGTGACCATTTTAGAAAAAAATCGCGTTTCGGGCTCCTTGCCTTGTAACGCAAAAGCCATCGCCGCCATACTGGTTTTACCATTATCATCATGACCCACACCCGGCCGATGCTCACCGTAAGGAATAAAACCTTTGCCAGCGTAGTAGCTGAAAAATTGATTCGAGCGCTCAATGGCAGCTTTAATTTCAGGATCTTGGATCCCACACTTACCAGCGAGCACTATCGAAATAAGACAAGGTAAGCCGGCAGCATTCACCGGCCCGTAGGGCGGAACCGGCCCATGCAATTGACCCGATCCACTGGGTGGAACGTAGCCATGCCCCCAAGTGCCGAACATCCCTTGTCCTCGAGCGATAGTAGTCGTGTAAGAACGAATTGCGGGTAACACCGTCTTATCGCCAGTCGCTAAAAAATACTCACATAAAAACAGATTCTGATAGCCATGATACCAAGTTCTCATCTCTCCTTTGCTCGAATCTTTCCACATGGCTTCCACCTCTGCGGTATTGGTCGCAACTTGGTGGGCACTCTCACTCAGCAATGCCAAATCTTCAGGTCTACCCGCCGCTAGCAGCGCAAGTTCATTGGTATGTAGTTTATTATCTTTGCCGAGATTTTTAACGAGCACTGCCAAACCCTGTTCAAGAATCTTCTTCGCCTTAGGACAATTGTAGGGAGATGTATCACTGTAACTTCCCATGATTTGAAGCTGAAGTACAATACTTTGTACCTTGCCTTTACGCCACACCGTAAGTGGTAACAAACCTTTGGCCATTTCTGTTTCCGCTTGGCCGATCGCACGCCCGAAAATCTTGCGAGCGTCATTCTCAAATGGCTTACCAAAAACTCCTAAAATCACATCACCCACTTCTAATTTACCCGCTGCTGGCGATTCCTTTTCAACCACTGTAACCAGAATTTGCCGACTATCTTCTGTCATTCCAGCTTCCACTTGCATCCACCCCAAAGCTCCTGTCGGCCCAAGATTATAGCTATTTTCAATTTTCTCAGGTATCGCTACGGTTAGATCAAGTGCTTTCGCCGCATCCACTTGAGCGGATACCCATAATAAAATTGTTCCAATCCCAGCAAGGCCAGAAATGTTAAGTGAAAATGGATTTTTCATGCTAAACTTATTTTTAAAGCAATTTGTTTTAATTAAATTCGGCAAATCCTATGATGTTTGGCAAACACTCGAATTTGCGAAATCGCAGTCACCTGAATTTTGGAACAAACTGCAAAACAATTCCAACCGTATTTCCGAGATCAGACATCCAAAAATGACCCAATAACCTGAACTGTTTGAAATTTATGCTGCTTAAATCCAGAGATTTTGACGAATTCCGCTTGCGAGACGAATCCCCTCACCCGAACATCAAAATCGTGCATCACCAACTCACACCCGAACTTGAAGATTTATTTTCGTTTCTCCGCTTTCCGAGTATCTCCACAGATTCTAGCCATGCTGGCGATGTTCGGGCCTGCGCAAAATGGTTGATCACCAAACTTACCCAAATCGGACTAAACGCCGAACTTCATGAGACCCCAAAACACCCGATTGTGGTGGCCAGAAACAAACATCTGCCGAACCGACGGACCGTGCTCATTTACGGCCACTATGACGTACAACCCGTCGATCCACTCGACTTGTGGTCAAGTGATCCCTTCCAACCAGTCATTCGTGATGCAAAAATTTGGGCCCGCGGTGCCGCTGACAACAAAGGGCAAATGCTCGCACACGTGTTAGGTGTCGAAAAAACTTTGCTCGAACAGGGTGAATTACCGGTCAATTTAATCTTCTTGTTTGAAGGCGAAGAAGAAATCGGTAGCCCAAACTTAGCCTCCTTTTTGCTTCACCATCGTGATCAATTGAAATGCGATGTGATCGCCATTTCAGACACAGGGATGGTCGCACCCGGCGTGCCGACCCTTGGCTACGGTTTGCGCGGTATCACGTGTTGTGAAGTCATTTTACGCGGGCCCAAGGGCGATCTTCATTCCGGCCTCTTTGGCGGCGTGGTGTCGAATCCCGCATCAGCGATCGCGCGTTTGGTGGCAAGTCTCCACGCGCTTGATGGCCGAATCATGATTGAGGGATTTTACGATCAAGTGCGGCCCTTGGAGGCCTGGGAGCGTACAATGGGAGCAACGATTCCCGGTGTGAGCGATGCGGATTATCTTCAAGTCACGGGTGCTCCAGCTTTATTTGGCGAGCCCGGATACTCTTCCGCCGAGCGAATCTGGGCGCGCCCGACTGCCGAGGTCAACGGCATCGGCGCGGGCTATCAGGGAGAAGGCTCAAAAACGGTCATCCCAGCGGAAGCTTTTGTGAAACTTTCCTTCCGTCTAGTTCCCGATCAAAATCCGGAAGATATTATGGAAAAAGTGAAAATTCATCTTCTCCAAAATTGCCCGGCTGGTGTCACCCTCGAAATTCAAGCGGGACACAATGGCAAACCTTACGTCACCGATCCCAATTCAAAACATGGCCTCGCCGCACAGAATGCTTTACGCCGTGCCTTCAGCGCCGAGCCTGTCTTGATTCGCGAGGGTGGCAGCATTCCCATCGTTCAAACTTTTCGGGAAATTCTTGGGGTAGATACTTTACTACTCGGTCTCGCTCTATCCGATGCCCAAATTCATGCCCCAAACGAAAACTTCCCGGTTGAGAATTTCGAGGCTGGGATTCGGCTCAATCAAGCGCTTCTGGAAGAGCTTGCCAAGTAAACCATTCGAGTGCAACTGGCAGATGATGGCATCTTTCCAATTGCTTCAAGAAAAAGCAAATTCACCGATTTACTTCACAAACTGCAAATTTGCTTTTATTCAACATTTCTACTTTCCAAGGGTTGACGTCACGCCCTCGCTATGGTTCAAACCTCTCGACTTGCTTCACGGAACGGTGGCTGAGTGGTCGAAAGCACTCCCTTGCTAAGGGAACGTACGGGTGACCGTACCGAGGGTTCAAATCCCTCCCGTTCCGCCATCTAGTGGGATTGCAGTGGTTTCTGCATTCTGGTTCGGATTCATGATATACTGCCGCGCATCAAGATTTGTGGAAAGGGGATCTTTCCCATGATGCTACGGCACCCTATCATGCTTGGCTTACGCAATGATTGAAATCCACCT
>JAYWAR010000059.1:0-18337 GCA_043782285.1 Akkermansiaceae bacterium
AACCCATTGCCTACGCCCTAGATGGCTATCCAATCTATGGTTTGACTGAGCCAGATGGCTCTGCACTCGGCCAACTTGACGAATGCAACGGTCACGAGAGCTCATCATTCGGTTACCATTATCATGGCTCGACGGCTTATCCTTATGTAATTGGCGGTTTCCATGGTGAGGTGGTGGAACGGGAGGGACAAGTGGATCCACAGCCGCGGGCTCAGGCCTTGCGTCAAGATCAAGCGCCTTTAGCGGGCGCGAAAATTACCGGATTCAAAGCCGCTACTGATGAAAAAACCTTCAGCCTTGAATATACGGTAAGTGGTAAGTCGGGAGTCGTAAATTACCGCACTCTCGGTGGTGGGGCGTGGAAATTTCAGTTCGTTGGTACCGATGGCCGTAGCCATGAAGAAATTTATTGTCTGGGTGAACGTCCAAAGGGTGGCGGTGGGCCGCGTCAAGACGGTTCGCCGCCAGCGGGTAATCCACATCAAGGTCGTCCCGGCCCACCTGCGCAGAACTTCTTGTCGGTCCAATCCGTTAGCACCAAACCGATCGGTGCATTGGTGCTCCACAGTCCCGAAGTGGTGGATGGCGGCAATTTACCGGAAGAATTCACGGGCGACGGTGCGAGCTCGACCTTGCCGCTCGATTGGAGCGGTGCGCCGTCAGGCACCGTCAGTTACGCCTTGATCATGCATCATATCGATCCAGAAGGCGTCGCCAAGTGGTATTGGACGCTCTATGACATTCCGGCAAACCTCACCAGTTTACCAAAAAACGTCAAAGATGTTGGTACGCTTGGCACAGGTTTCAAGGGCCAGATTGGCTATGAGGCCCCGCACTCGAAAGGGCCGGGAGCCAAGACCTACACGCTCACCCTTTATGCGTTGTCAGCGCCTGCGAAAATCACGGTTTTACCGGATCAAGTGAACCGCGAGGTTCTGCTTACCGCGATCCAAGACCGTATTCTCGCGAGCGCCGAGTTAAATGTGGTTTATTCCAGTAAGGGCAGTGGTGCAAATCCGCCCGCTCGTCCCGCAGGCGGCAATCGCCAACCGAAAATTGGAAACCCCGGCCAGAAACCTCAGCCAAATCTGGATCTGACAGAAACACCTTTGAAATAAATTGTCCGTATTTTCAGCTCATGAAATCCATCATCATCGGCGTAACCCTAGCTTTGCTTGTGGGGAGTGCCACTGCCAAACTGCCCAACATCGTCGTCATCCTTGCGGATGACCAGGCGTGGAACGGCACGTCGGTCGCGATGATTCAGGGCAACGATTCGAGCAAAAATCCGATTTTTCAGACCCCAAATCTAGCGCGCCTCGCCACCCAAGGAGTGGTTTTTTCGCAAGCCTACGCCAGCCATTGCAAATGCGAGTGCTCCCGCGCATCGATTCAAATGGGCCGCAGCACCAGCAGTTTGAATTGCCCGGATAAAATGGCTCGTGATTGGAGCGCTCCGCTCAGCGATTCGTTGGTAAATTTGTTGAAACAGGCGGAGCCGACATACCGTGCAGCTCACTTCGGCAAGTGGCAGTGGTTCCATTCTCCCGCTGCCATGGGTTATGATTTCAGTGATGGAATCACCCACAATCAAGAGGGGAATTCGAGCGACCCGCAGGATCCGAAGCTTTCATTCAGCATCACCCGTCGAGCCCAACAATTTATCGAAACTCAGGTCAAGGAAGACCACCCATTTTACCTACAACTGTCTTACTATGCGGTCCATCCTCAAGCGCAGGCTTTGGCCGCCACTCAAGCGAAATACTCATCTGCTCGCGCTGAAGGGGCTCGCGGCGATCGCGCGGTGATGGCCGCAATGACCGAAGATTTGGATACCTGCGTCGGCGAGGTGCTGAAAAAACTCGCGGATCTAAAAATCGCGGACCAGACCCTGGTGATTTACACTTCGGACAACGGCGGTCGCACGGGGTATCTCAAAGGTGGCAAAGGGGATCTTGGCGAAGGTGGACTGCGGGTGCCTTTAATCGTTTGTGGCCCGGGAATCAAGGGCGGTATAGTAAGCAATGAGCCAGTGATTAGCTATGACCTTACCCCGACGGTGCTCGACTTCGCAGCCCCTGATTTCGCTTTACCCAAGGGCCTTGAGGGCGGCAGTTGGAAATCGCTTTTACTCAATCCGGGGCAAGCCTCGGTTAAGCGGTCGATCGACCGTTTTGTCTGGCATCAAGCGATTGAGGTGGATCACCCGCAGTCCGCGATTCGCAAAGGGGATTTTAAATGTATTTATTTTTGGGATACGCACGAAACGCAGCTGTTCAAAGTTGCTGAAGATTTGACGGAGTCTCATAACTTAGCCTCGGTTCAGCCGCAGATGCTGGCTCAACTTGAAAAAGAATTGATGGCTCACCTGCGCGCCGGACTCGGCGATGCGGCGCTTACCGCACTTGAGCACGGTGGGTTTGCCGCCAATTCAAGTGGCAAAGCTGCGCCGCTCCAACCCCGAAAATCATCGCCGCAGACTCAAATTTCAGCCCCTCGCCCAGCTCCTTAAACCCTTTTTAATTTTAAAATGATGAAAAAAAACCTCTGCCTTACTGCCATCGCCACGGCTTGCTGGCTCACCAGCGCAGTGCCTATGTTCGCCGACAACAGCGCACTGATGGCCTCGTCTTTCGCCCCGTTTAAGCCAAAGGTTCGTTATTACTCAGATAGTACCTACTTTTACGAGGAATCAGATGGAATGCCGAGTCGCACCCTGATGCCAAACTTGATGGTTGGTATCACTTCGTGGCAACAACAAGTGCCGCTGCCTGCTGCCTACTTTGCGTTAAATACCAATCCGGCGGACTCGGGTTCAGCGGGGTATCTCAAACCGAATTATTGGCGGATCCCGCTAGTGCCGGTGGCTGCCACTTCACCGATTTCGCTTACCGGTAACTTCCAGCGCGGCGCCGTGGCTTTGGGCGCTGATGGTATCGCCATTTTTAATCCGGCCAACAACACCGGCAAAGTTTCCTACGAAATCGGCGAACTGGATGCTTACGGGGGTCACTGCGGCCTAGGGGATGATTATCATTATCATATTTTCCCGACCCATCTCACCGCGGTGCTCGGAAATAGTAAACCGATCGCTTGGGCCCTTGATGGTTATCCGGTTTACGGCTATGTCGAGCCAGACGGCAGTGCCTTGCAGGCACTGGACAGCGATGGTGGCCACGATCACGGCACTTATGGTTATCACTATCATGCTCGCGGCACTTATAATTCGACCACCAGCTCGTGGAAGCCGTCCTCGCCCTACATGATGAGTTCGATGCACGGCACGGTCGTGAATTACGGCGGGCAGATCGATCCGCAGCCTTCCGCATCCGGTTTACGGAACTCGGGCACCGGTGGCTATACCGCCGCACCCGTGGCAGGGGCGACCATCACCGCATTTAAAAATCCTGTGGCGCTGAGTACCGATAGCTCGGGAAATTTGATTGAAAATGTCGGTGGCACAGCTTCGGATGATAACTACTTGATGCGCTATACGGTCAGCGGAACTACCTATGATTTGTGCTGGAAGCTCAATCGTGGAGTGAATCCGAAAACCTTGGCGATGACCTGGCGGCTACCTACAATTTCACCCACCACTCTTTCTTACAACAACGTGGGTAACCGCATCACCACTTACCCGATGGCTGCATCGAGCATCGTCAAGTTGCCAGACACTGGTCAGACTCTCAATGCCACGGCCACTCCGGGTGAGGATTCGGACTATACCCTCAATGCCCCAAGCTTTACCGATAACGGCAACAGTACCATCACCGACAACGTCACCGGTCTGATGTGGCAGAAGACCGATAATGGTGAATCCACTTGGGACATCGCAGTGACCAATGCTGCTACGATCACTACCGGCGGCTACACGGACTGGCGTCTGCCAACTCCGCTTGAGGCCATGAGTATTCTCAACCACAATAACAACCCCGCGCTTAATTCGACTTATTTTCTCAACAATGCCAGCGGCACTCCCGGCTATTGGTGGACCAGTGATATTTTCGGATCCAGCACCACCAACGTCTGGTGTACCAACTCAGGCGGTGGACTCGGACCAAAGCCGAAATCGGAAACGATCAGCGCCGGCGGCTCCCTGCGCTATCACGCCCGCTACGTGCGTGGCGCTAAGTCGAACAATGGCCATAATTATGTGAACAATGGCAATGGCACCATCACTGACACCGATACCAATCTGATGTGGGCCCAAGTGCCGAGTTCCAGTCTTTCTTGGAATTCTGCGTTGATTTACGCAGAGGCTCTCACTCTGGGTGGTAAGTCGGATTGGCGGCTTCCTAACGTTAAAGAATTGCAATCGCTGGTCGATCTCACCCTTGCCACTGCCACCGCGACGACCACCACGCCATGTCTCAATCGCACTCTGTTTCCTGCGGCCACTGCCACCGCTTATTGGTCCTCGACCTCGGTGAAGGCGACGACCCCGAGCGAAGCTTGGCTGGTAGATTTCGGGATCAATACCTCGGCCACGCCATCACGGAATTCTCAAGGAATTGTCAGTTATGAAGCCTACGCCTCGACTTATCCGGTTTTCGCAGTGCGTTCGGTCGCGAGTTCTTCGATCTCTCAAGGCCGTGCTACCACGACCACCACGAATTTGTTAGCTACTGGTGATCGTGTTAGCGGCGTTGGTAGCATCACCGCGACCGACGGCACGGTATGGACGGTTCCTGCGGCAACCCAGTTTGCCACTGGGACCAAAGCGGGTGATCTTTATAACAGTGTCACAGGGGTGACCCCGGCAAACATCACTGCCGCAGCAACCACGATTGCCAACCTCCCTACTGTGGTGGTCGATGCGGATGGTGAAGTCATCACGGGTTACATCTTCGCGGATAATTACTTCGAACTCTACGTCAATGGAACTCTCGTTGGAGTGGATCCTGTGCCTTATACTCCGTTTAACTCTTGCGTGGTAAAATTTAAGGCCAAACGCCCGATTACCTATGCAATTAAACTGGTGGATTGGGAGGAAAACCTCGGTCTCGGCACCGAACTCAATAGCGGTAATGCCTATCATCCCGGCGACGGCGGCTTAATGGCCAGCTTCAGTGACGGCACCGTAACCAATAGCAACTGGAAAGCCCAGACCTTCAACATCGCGCCGCTCGACAACCCGGCGCTGGTGACCGATCTTGCCAACGGTACCCATGATTCATCGGCGGTTTCTACCACCCACACTCTGACGGAGACTGCCTATGCGCTGCACTATACTGTGCCGTCTGATTGGACCTCGAAAACCTTTGTGGATAGCGGTTGGCCGTCTGCCACGACTTACACCGAAGCGGTTGTAGGAGTCGATAACAAGCCAGCTTACACCAATTTCCCTGCACAATTCAGTGCCAGTGGTGCGCAGTTCATTTGGTCGTCTAATCTGGTACTCGATAACGAGGTGATCGTTCGCTACACGGGCCCTGCGGCAGTGACGCAAATTTCGGTGGAACAACCGACCAGTACCGTCCTCACAGATGCGGCAAGCACCGTCGCCTATGGCAGCACCGCCGTCGGTGCTACCCTGACAAAATCTTTCACCATCCGCAATAATGGCAGCACTGCGCTGACGATCTCGGGCACCACGATCGACGGCACCAACCTAGCCAACTTCAGCGTTACCAGTTCACCTGCGAGCAGCATCGCTGCCGGTGGCAGCACTACGCTGGATGTTCGCTTCGCGCCGACGAGTTCAGGTAGCAAAACCGCCGCGCTCCACATCGCTAGCAGCGACAGTAGCGTGGGCACAGCTTTTGATATCAATCTCACCGGGATCGGCACGACTGCGGCACCGACGATCAACTCAATCGCGATCAGCCCAACGGCACCGAGTAACCTTGAGAGTCCATGGGTCAAGGCAACGATCGTCGCAGGCTCGGGCAGCACGATTGCAAGTGCCGTGCTTAACTACACCATCGGCAGCGTTGCAACGACCACTGCGGTATATACTGAAACGATGGCGGCGACCGCGAGTGCAGGAACGGCTGGCTGGGATGGCACCGGTGCGATCAATCCATGGACAATTACCAACGCGGGTGGTGCGGGCAATATTAAGCAGACGACTGCTGCCAATCACGGCACTGGCAATCTCTGTGGCCTGGACATGAATGGCGGCTCGGCCACGGCCACTGCGACCATGGTCACCACGACGGATGCGATCAGCGCGGCTGGCACCAGCGGCTATGTCGAGTTCTGGGTGTCTACCGCGAACTTGAGTTCGGGTCTCGGCTGGAATTTCCAGCTCTCCACCGATGGCAGCACTTGGAACACTCGCCTCAGCGAACTCACGGGCAGCGTTCATGGGTTTCTAACAGTATTTCATTACGATTTGCTCGCCACCGAGCGGGTTAATACCCTGAAAATGCGCTTCCAGTTAGTCGGTAACGGGGTCGGTGGCCCTAGCGCACCCAGTGTCAAAATTGATGATATCAAAGTTGTGACTACCAGCGGCAGCGCGGCGGTGAGCCTTGCGATGTTTGATGATGGTCTCCACAATGATGGTAGCGCCGGTGATGGGATTTATGGCGCGCAGATTCCGGCGCAAACGATCGGCACTGTGGTTAACTACACCCTTGCGGCGACCGATAATAACAGCACGACCACTACCAGCAGTAGCGCAACCTACACTGTTGTCACCGCAACACCGGTACTCGCCGTAACGCCGGCCACGGGTCTGACTTCCAGTGGTATCGTCGGTGGTGCATTCTCGCCCTCCAGTGCTATCTATACTCTGACCAATTCAGGCACCGGTACGCTCAATTGGACTGCCGGTAAAACTGCGGCGTGGCTCACGCTCTCGAACAGCAGTGGCAGCCTTGCCGCTGGAGCCAGCACCACGGTTTCCGCCACGATCAATAACGCCGCGAACAGTCTCAGTGCTGCCAGTTACAGCGATACCATCACTTTTACCAACAGCAGTAATGCGAGCGGCAATACCACGCGGATCGTTGCCTTGACCGTCACTGCTGGGACTTCTTCAGTGCCAGTGCAGCTTCATCTTCAATTCAGCGGTGTGCTCGGCACGAACTACACCTTGCAATACTCTCCAGATTTAAGCCTCGGCAGTTGGATCAACATTGGTTCGGTAACGAGTGATGGTAATTTCACCGAAACCAATAACAGTCGTCTGGCGCAGCGAAAAGGATTTTACCGAGTGATTCTTCCTTAATCGAGTTAAGCTTACTCCAAAAAAACCCAACTATTTTTAAATTATACAAATTAGGGTGAGCACAAACTTATCAAAAAAATACTTATTAACCTCAAAATTTATGATGAAATCTCGATTTATCCTAGTTTCATTTTTCATGAGCTTGGTGAAGCTGCAAGCCAACCCACTGCTCACTGCAATCACCCATACTCCGAGCTCGCCGACCAGTACCGATGCGGTGGTGGTGACGGCTGCGGTGGCACCGAGCTCGGGTAAAACAATCACCAGTGTGCAGTTGACCTATAATACCGGGATCGGCTCTGCCAGTACGGTGTTCACTGAAACGATGACGCCAACGGCAACTACCGCTTGGACGGGAACCAGCGCGATTAACCTCTGGACAGTTGCGTTTAAAGCTCCTCCGGGTGGCACCACGCCTTTCAGCCAAACGACAAGCGCTAACCACGGTACGGGTAACGCTTGCGGCCTAGAATTCAATGCGGGTGGCCCGAATTTAACTGACCAGTCAGTGACCACCACGAACGCGATCAATGCGACGGGCACCTCGGCTTACGTCGAGTTCTACGTGGCGAGCGCAAATCTCAGTGGTACAAATGGCTGGACTTTCCAGCTTTCCCCCGATGGCACGACTTGGACCACTCGGGCGACGGAAGTCAGCGGTAGCAATCATGTTTATACTCTGTTTCATTATGATCTCGTCGTAACTGAGCGGGTTAGTACGTTGAAAATGCGCTTCCAGTTTGCCGGCACCGGTGGCTCCACGACGGTGGGTAAAATCAGTGTTGACGATATTAAAGTCGTTAGCACGACGGCTGCCAGTACCCCTGTGACGGTGGCGATGCTCGACAACGGTGCCAGTGGCGACGGTGCGGCTGGCGATGGCGTCTATGGTTATAGCTCGATCCCCGCTCAAACTTCAGGCGCGACCGTGACTTACACCATCGCTGCAACAGATAGCACCCCAACCACGACTGCCAGTAGCAGTGTTTCTTATACGGTGATCGCAGCAGCACCGGTGCTTACTGTGACACCTGCGACCTCCCTGAGTTCTATCGGTGCGGCAGGTGGCTCATTCTCACCTTCCAGCACCACTTATACCCTGACTAACTCCGGCACTGGAACGATGAGCTGGACTGCGGGTAAAACCGCAGCGTGGTTGACACTTTCGAGCAGCAGTGGCAGCCTTGCCGCCGGAGCCAGCACCACGGTTTCAGCCACGATCAATACCGCCGCGAATAGCCTCAGTGCTGCCAGCTACAGCGATACGATCACCTTTACCAACAGCACCAATGCCAGTGGGAATACAACGCGGGCGGTTGCTTTGACGGTTACTGCCGGGACTCCAACCGCGCCGACTGCGCCAGTTCTGCCCACGTTGGCGACTTTGACCGCGGGATCGATCAGCACGCTGTCGTGGACTGCGGTTTCCGGTGCGACAAGTTATACCTTGCAAATTTCATCGAGTGCCGATTTTACCACGGGCCTATTGTCCTCACAAACGGTTACCAGTCCTACTGCTAGCTTCAGCAATCTGACCGGTGGAGTGACCTATTACTACCGGGTCAGTTCTACCAACAGCATTGGCACATCGAGTTATAGTAACACGGTATTTTCTACTCAAGATACTTCTGCGCCGACGATTGTGATCACCAGCCCGACGACGGGCAGCTCAACGGCGACCGCTATCAGCACGGTCCAAGGCACTAGCACCGGCGCCATCTCGGTAAAGGTGAACAATGTGATTGCGACCAGTTCCAACAGCTTCGCCACTTGGACTGCGAGCGTGCCACTTGGCTTTGGCACCAATTCGATCACCGCCACTGCGACTAACAGCGCTGGCACTTCGACTACCTCGTCGCCAGTGATCGTCACCCTCAGCGTGGATCAGACCTACAATCCATTGATCGTGCCCGACACGATTTCGGGGACGACCTTCAATCTCGCGCTTAACCAGAAGACCAAACAGTTCCGCAGCGGCGCGGCGACTCCCACATACGGCTATAACAACGCGCTGATGTGGGGACCGACCCTGATCATGAATAAAGGTGATTCGGTGCAAATGAACGTCACCAACAACTTGGCAGAAACGACTACCGTTCATTGGCACGGTTTCCATATCCCGGCGATCATGGATGGCGGCCCGCATCAAACGATTCCAGCAGGTACCACTTGGTCGCCAAGTTGGCTGGTGAAAAATAGTGCTGCGACCTATTGGTATCATCCGCATTTGCATGGTACCACCATGGACCAATTGGTTAAAGGCGCAGGTGGTTTCATCATCGTTAGAGATCCAATTGAGACCGCGCTTGGTTTGCCTAGAACTTACGGTGTCGACGACTTCCCACTGGCACTCACCAGTCGCCGTTTCCTTGCCGCTGATAATCAGTTTTCGTATAATCACGCTCTCGATAACTACGGCGATTACGTATTAGTCAACGGCACCTTCAAACCACAGGTTAGCTTGCCTAAGCAATATGTGCGGCTGCGTATTCTCAATGCCGAAGTCGCTCGTGCCTATAATCTCGGCTTCAGCGACAGTCGCACATTTTATGTCATCACCAATGATCAGGGGCTGTTGAGTGCGCCAGTTGGAGTGACTCGTTTGAAATTGGCAGTGGGTGAGCGCGTCGAAATTATGGTGAATCTTGGCGGCGACACGGTCGGCTCGTCCTTGGAACTGAAAGCGTATAATTCGGGCCAAGTGTTTGGTTTTCCCGGTCAAGAAGGTGGCCCAACCACTCCATCTGGCAATGCTGGCCCTCTTAACGGCAGCTTGCTCAATAACGTCGACTTCAATTTATTACATATCAATGTGGCAGCAGCAACGGCCAGTCCGATCACCGCTTTGCCCAGCACCTTGGCGGCTAACACTTATTGGAGCAATGCCGATGTGACCAAGACCCGGACCATCACTGTCACTGGTGGGAATGCAGGTACGGAATTCACTTTCGACAGCCTGACCTACTCGCCGACTTTGTTCAATCATAGCGTCAATCTCAACGCGGTTGAAAAATGGACGGTCACCAACAATGCGATCTTTGGGCACTCGTTCCACATCCATGATATCAAGTTCAACATCATCGCCCGCAGCGGTGGGACAGAAGTTTCGTCCACTGGCACAGCTGCTAGCTACGAGGCTGGTTGGAAAGATACCTTCTATTTGCCGAAGGGTGAGAGTGTTCAAGTCATCGCCAAATACGACGACTTCGCCAGCAACACGAATCCCTTCATGTTTCATTGCCACATGCTTCAGCACGAAGACGGCGGGATGATGGGCCAGTTTGTGGTGGTCAACAATGCGGTTGAAGACCTCGCGGTTTCGAGTTTCACCCGCACCGGTGCCAATAGTGACATCAGCCTGCAATTCAAATCGACTGTCGGTACTACCTATACCCTGCAATATTCTGCCGATATGACTACCGGCAGTTGGATTGACATCGGCTCGGTAACCAGTGATGGCAGCTCAGCCAATTTCACGGAAACCAATAGCAGTCGTTTAGCACAAGCGAGAGGATTTTATCGGGTTACCGTTCCAACAATTCCTTAAATGATGAAAATTCGAGGTCTCTTACTTGCTTTTGTGCTAACCTTGTCGGCTCACGCGAGTAATAACGTTTTACTCATCATTGCCGATGATCTCGGGTTGGATGCCAGTGTTCTTTATAATACCGCGAGCGGTGCACAGCTTGCGCTGACACCGAACATCGCATCGCTCGCGGCGAATGGGGTGCAGTTTACCAATGCTTACTCTTGTCCGTTGTGCTCACCGGCACGGTCCTCGATTCTGACTGGGCGGCAAGGTTTCCGCACTGGCACTGCCAACGTGGTGGGCGGTGGGACCTCGAACAATGCCTTGAAAGCGGCAGAATTCACTCTGCCGGACGCATTCGCCGCAAGCGGACTGAATTATCAATTGAAGCATATTGGCAAATGGCACCTTGGTGGGGCGAATACCGCGCCCTGCCAGATCGGTGGCTGGCCTTCATTTTCAGGGGCGATGCTCGGCGAAGTCACAGATTTCTCCTCGTGGGCCAAGGTCACGGGGAGTGGCGCTACTGCTTCAAGTTCAAATTGCACGACTTATGCGACGACCGACAATGTGAACGACGCGCTCGCGTTCATCAGCACCCAGACGGCGGCTGGCAAACCGTGGTTTACGTGGTTAGCATTCAACGCGCCGCACATCCCTTATCACAAACCGCCAGTGGCTCTGCTTACTTCTGTGGCGTCAAAAGCACTGAGCGGCACCACTACCGACATTGCGGCGAATCCGCGCAATTATTTCAATGCCTCGATCGAAGCGATGGATACCGAAATGGGTCGTTTGCTTGCAGGTGTCGATTTAGCAAAAACTACGGTGATCTTCATCGGCGACAATGGCACTGAGCCGAATGTGCTGCAAACGCCTTATCCAGGAAGTCGCGGCAAGGCGACGCTTTACGAGGGAGGAATCCGCGTGCCGCTGATCATTCGTGGGCCAGATGTGGTTTCGCCTGGGCGTGTTTCAAATGCACTCACTCATGTGACTGACCTTTACGCGACGATCCTGGAACTCGCTGGGATCCATGTCGTGGCCACGCTGCCAGTCGGGACTGTCTTGGATTCAAAGAGTTTGCTACCAGTGATTGAAAATAGGGTCGGGACTCGTAGCCAAGTCTTCAACGATTATTTTGATTTAGGTTTCCCTTCACTGGTGGCGACGGGTCGTTCGTTGCGCGATTCTCAATATAAACTGATCCGCTTGAAGTCAGGTGCGGATTTATTCTATGATCTCATGGCGGATCCGTATGAGGCTACGAATTTAATTTCGGCCACGATGAGTGCTACCCGCCAAACCGCTTATAACTCGCTGATCACTCAGCTCGGAAATTACAATACGCCGCCGACGATCAGCACTCTGCTAAATCAAAATGTTGCGCCGAGCACCGCGACGAATGCCTTGCCTGTGACCGTCGGCGATGCGGAATTATCAACCTCGATTCTGATGGTCTCGGCCACTTCATCGAATACCACGCTGCTGCCGACGGCAAATTTATTACTCGGCGGTAGTGATGCAAGCCGCACGCTGAAGGCCACACCTGCGGTGGGGCAAATCGGGGCATCGACTATTACTCTAAGTGTGACCGATGGGGTTTTTACCACCAGTTCGAGTTTCGTGCTGACGGTGGGCCCACCTGCGGCCGTGATTTTGCCGATTTTAGCCACCGTCACTGCTGGATCTAGCAATACTTTGTCGTGGGCTGGCATTGCAGGTGCGACGAGTTATACCGTAGAAATGGCATCCAGTGCTAACTTTTCTACCGGGCTGTTGGCTTCACAGACCGTCACCAATCCGACTGCAATTTTTAACAGCCTGACGAATGGGCTCATTTACTATTACCGGGTTCGCTCCAACAATAGCAGTGGTTCTTCGGCCTACAGTAACACGGTCTCCTCCGCCCAGGATACCTCGTTGCGGACGATTCCGCTCAGTTTGGTGTTCAAAGCTACCGTCGGCACCAGCTATACCCTACAGTACTCTCCCGACATGATGAGCAGCAGCTGGACTGATATCGGCTGGGTGATTAGCGATGGAAATTCTGCCAATTTTACCGAGACGAATGCCACTCGTTTGGCGCAACTTAAGGGTTTTTATCGGGTTATAACGCCCTAATTCATGAAGTTTCGTTGGCGATTGGTTATTTTTATTTGTAGGATGTTGGTTCATGCGAGTCATGGCGACACACCAAGCTTACCGAATGTTGTGATGATCGTGACCGATGATCAGGGCTGGGCGGATGTCGGCTATCATACCGCTTCGGGCCAAGTGCCGGTTCAGACGCCAAATTTAGATGCACTGGGGACTCGCGGGATTCGCTTGGAAAATTTTTATGCAACGCCGGTGTGTGCGGTGTCGCGTGGATGTTTGCTGACAGGTCGTAATTCGCTGCGGACCAAGACCGGCAATCAACGCGGGCTCGCGCTTGCCGAGCACACTTTGCCACAGACATTTAAGGCTGCAGGTTACCAGACCTTGATGTGCGGCAAATGGCATCTGGGTGGCACAACCAACAATCTCAACACTGTCATGCTCAACGGCTCGGTGCTTCGCGTCGTCCAAGAAGGTGTCGAATATCTACCTCACAAACGTGGCTGGGATCTACACTATGGTCAATATGGTGGTGCGATTGGTTATTTCAGTCATACCAATGTCGATCCTGAATCTGCCAGTGGTCTCGACTGGTGGCTTAATGGCAGCCCAGTCGTCGAGAACACAGATGCTGAGGGGGATGGCGGTTACTCGACGGATCTGCTGGCCGACAAAGCGGTGACGCAGATTATCAGCCGCGATAAGGCCAAGCCGATGTTACTCTATTTGGCCTTCAATGGCGTCCACGCCGGAGTTCAGGCTCCGCAGTCATTCATCACGAAATATCAAAACTTGGGGCTTGCCGAGCCAAGGCGGACGCTTTGCGCGGCGGTCGACTGCATGGATCTTGCCATTGGCCGGGTACTGACGACGCTGGATCAAGAAGGGATGACTCACAATACGGTGGTGGTCTTCATCAGTGATAATGGCGGCAATGTACCTACCGGTTCGCTAAATGAGCCATTGCGTGGCAGCAAAAATGATGCTTATGACGGTGGTATTCATACTCCTGCCGCGATCTGCTGGCCTGGCCATCTCGCCGCCGGGGTAACGAGTCATCAAATGTTTTGGATTGGTGACGTTTTTCCAACGCTCTGTGCTGCTGCCGGTGTGACGCCACAAAATTCCAAGCCCTTCGACGGGGTAAATCTCTGGTCGGCCTTGCAAACAATCTCCACGAACAGTCCCGACGGCGTCTCTCGCGGTGTTCCCTTAGTCACCGGTGATGCGGGCCAGCCAGTCGCGTTGGATTCCTTCACCGATCCGGTGGCGGGCGGGACCAAGACTTTCAAACTTATCCAGACGAAAGCCTCACTAGTCTATCAGCTTTTCGAGCTTACGACGGACCCGTATGAAACCACCGACCTACTGTTAGGAACGAGTGCCGCTTCTTACACCACGATTTTTGGAGTGCTTAAGAACGCAATCACCGCGATCGCGATTGAGAACTATCCACCCTACATCGGTCCTGTCAGAATCACTCAAGCTGTGGTTGCTGGCAGCACAATCACGCTTTATGCGCCATTTACCTCATACCGAGTGCCGACCGTACAGTGGCGAAAAAATGGTGCGAACGTCAGTACTGTGTCACCTTATATCCAAGTAACCCATCACTCCAATATCATTCAAAACGGGGTTTACATGGCGACACTGACTTTGACCAACATCTCCTCTGCTGACGCGGCTAACTACGACGTTCTCGTCACCAACACCAGCGGTACCACCATCAGCGCGGTTGGCAGCCTCAGTGTCGGGCTGCCTGCAGCGCCAGTGCTGCCGACTTTGGCTCCAGTGACAGCAGGATCTAACAGCGTGCTTTCATGGCCTACCGTCGCGAGTGCGATCGCTTATACGTTGCAAGTCTCAGCCAGTGCCGATTTTAGCACGGGGCTGTTATTTTCCCAGACGGTGAGCAGCCCTCGCGGGAGCTTCAGCAACTTGGCGAATGGCTTGACCTATTATTATCGGGTTTATTCGACGAATGAAGTAGGATCATCCAACGCGAGCAACACCGTCTCTTCGACTCAAAATACCTTGATGCAGACGATTTCGCTCAGCTTCGAGTTCAAATCCAGCGTCGGTAGCAGCTATACCTTGGAATACTCTCCCGACATGGCAGTCGGTACTTGGACCGATATCGGTTCGGTCATTGGCGACGGCAGCTCCGCCAATTTCACGGAGATCCATGGTACTCGCTTGACCAAACTCAAGGGTTTTTATCGGGTTGCGGTTCCTTTGATTCCGTAATAGATAGAGATGCAATACTTATGAATTTCTTCCGCAGTGGGATATGGGGTCTATTTTTTTTGCGGGTCTTAACGATGTCTGCCCCAGCTGACTCGTTTGATACGTTGAGGATTTCTTGGTTGAACCAATTACTCGCAGATTCGACGAGTGCGACGAGTGTGGCGACCAAGGCCGGTTCATACTGGCATGGCAAGGGCACCCAGGTCGCAATGAATGCGAGCCCTTCTGGCGCAAATTTTTATCTGTGGAGCGATTTACCATTGGGCTCCAGTTCGCAAAACGTTGTGGACACTTTCAAGCGCCTTCGTTCCATGGCACTGGCTTATGCGCTGCCGAGCTCTTCACTGGCGGGTAATGCTGGTTTAGCCACGGCGGTTTCTGTAGGTTTAGATTGGATGACGGCGAATGTTTACACCGCGACGGCCACGGATCCGTATTCCAGTTGGTATGATTGGGAGGTGGCGGCCCCCCAAGCGCTCAACGACACGGCGGTGTTACTATATGCTGCATTGACGTCTTCTCAGATCAACAACTACGCTGCTGCGGTGGATCATTTTGGTCCCGAAGGGGTTTTCAGTACGACGTTTAACTGGGATAAATTGGCAGGTGCGAATACTTCAAATGTGGTCTTGGTGACGCTGATTCGTGGAATTCTCACCAAGAGTAACTTCAAGCTCACGCAGGGTCAAACCCAGCTCTCCAAAGTGTTTCCCTACGTGACGGCGGGCGATGGTTTCTACCTCGATGGCTCGTATTTGTTTCATGGAGATACGGCTTACACCGGTCACTACGGTTTGGAGCAGCTGCGGATTGTCGCGAAGCTTGTGAATTTTTTGAAAGGCTCTGCTTGGGCCATCACCGACCCGAATCTTGCGAATGTTTATGGTTGGATCAGCCATGGTTTCGAGCCGCTGATCTATAACGGTGCTTTGATGGATATGTCACGCGGTCGTGTGAGTTCGTGGTCTAACCACTCTGAATACGACGACGGGGCGGTGGCACTTGCGGCTATCCGCAATGTGGCCTTGTTTGCCCCGCCAGCGACTGCCGCTTCGCTGAATGCCTTCGTGGCAGCGCCCCGGCTGGCCGCAGGGCAATTTCATTTCAGCCACATCGATCGCGTGACCTCGTTTCGCAGCGGCTTTGGCTTCGGCTTAAGCATGTCATCAGACCGGATCGTTAATTTCGAGAACTTGTTCAGCACCTCCAATCTCAAAGGCTGGTTCACAGGCGATGGCATGACATATCTCTATGTCGGCGCGACGGACACGCAGTTCACGGATGATTTCTGGCCGACGGTGGATGCCTACCATTTGCCGGGCACGACGGTGGAACAAACGTATGTCCCGCAGCCCGGCACCACGGATCAAAGCTGGGTCGGTGGGGCGCAAGTCGCCGGTGCTTATGGTGTCGCAGGCATGGCCTTGCATCCGGTTGCTAGCTCCAGTGGCTCTTCGACTTTGAAGGGTAAAAAATCCTGGTTCATGCTGGATCACGAAGTGGTTTGCCTCGGTGCTGGGATCAGCTGCACCTCGAATCATCCGGTGGATACCACCGTGGAAAACCGCCGTCTGGGAGCCGTGCCGACTGCTAATTTTTATGTCGATGGAGTACAGTATCCACCGGTGATCGGCTGGAGTGCTGCCCTCGCTTCCGCGAAATACTGCGCATTGGATGGCGTCGGAGCTTACTATTTTCCCGGCGGGGCGACGAACTTGGAGGCTTCCTTGGTGGCGAGTTCCGGTTCGTGGACGCAGATCCGTCCGGGCGACTCGGATGCGACGATTCACACCGACCATTATCTCAAGCTTCACTTCAAGCATGGCGTAAATCCGATTAACGCGAGTTATGCTTATGTTATTCTCCCTGAGATAACGCCTAGCAATGCCAGTGTTTACGCGCAGAACCCGGAAATCACGGTGCTTGCTAACACGTCGAGCGTGCAGGCGGTTAGGAAGCAATCTCTTGGGGTGCTCGCGGCAAATTTTTGGGCCGATACCGGAGGTACGGCGGATTGGATAAGCGTCAACAAAGCGGCCTCGGTGATTACCCTAGAAGCTGACAAGCAAGTGACGCTCGGGATTTCTGATCCTACGCAAAATAATCCTGGAACCACCACTGTGACGCTCAATCGGGCAGCCGCTCGCTTGGTATCTGCGGACCCCGGAGTGACGGTGACACAACTGACCCCGCAGATCATTTTCACGGTTGAGATGGCTGCAACCCAAGGCAAGACGCTACAGGTTACTTTCGTGCCTATTACGACGGAAGTCGTAGTGAGTTTTACCACGACCGGCACTTGGATTTGCCCGGCGAACGTGACCGCCATCCAAGTCGAATGCTGGGGCGGCGGTGGGGCAGGGGGGAGTGCTCTATCAATCCCAAGCGGCAGTCTCCAGAATGGCGGCGGCGGCGCTGGCAGTGCACATGCGAGGTTAAACTTATATCCCGTCACGCCCGGGGCGATTTATGAGCTGAATGTGGGCATGGGCGGAGAAAATAATTCAAGTGTCAATGATACTGCCGTCGCGGGTGGGGATTCTTGGCTGAAATCGGTCAATCCGCCCTCGATCAAAATCCTTGCCAAGGGTGGAGCAGGCGGGGCGAGCTCGATTGGAAATACTCAAAATCACGTGGGTGGAACGGGCTCTGCCACAGGTAGCTTTGGCGACATGATCGATGCAGGAGGTAACGGCGCACCGGGCACTGCCAGCGTCCCCGGTGGGGGTGGCAGTAGCGCTGGAATCAGTGCTAATGGAATGGCTGCAATCTCGAATGCCGGAGCAACCGCGCCGAGTGGCGGTGGCGAGGGTGGGACCGCTCAAATCACCAACCCGGGAGCAGGCGGCAAGGGGTTTGCTCCGGGTGGTGGCGGCAGCGGTGCGAAGTCGAGCGGTAGCCAGCAAGCGGGTGGCAGCGGCGGTACCGGTAAAATAGTTCTCACCATGACCCTCCCTACCGGTGCCCTCAATCTTGCCGAATCGGTTCTCGCGTGGCGTCAGTTTTACTTCGCCACTCCTGCGAATAGCGGCACCGCTGCCGATGCCGCTGATCCTGATGGCGATGGAATTTCCAACGCGGAGGAATACATCTTTGGAACTTTGCCGACCACCGCAAACACCAGCACTGTTCTTGGCCTAACCTCATCCCGCACGAACTGCGTGCTCACTTTCATCGCTAAGCATTCCTCGGGTACGGGCTATACTGGCTTCACGAGGCACTACACGGTGGAAATGACGAGTAACCTTTCTAACGCTTCCGCATGGGCTGCGGTGCCCGGCTAC
>JAYWAR010000060.1:0-6741 GCA_043782285.1 Akkermansiaceae bacterium
CCTGTGATCGAAAGTAATCGGCTTGCCTTCTCCGTCGGTCCGAACAGCATCGCGCTATGCCAACCGCCGGGGAAAAATCCGCGCCTTCCACCCAAAAAATCTTGGAATTGCGAGTCCAGAACCATACCAGCCAGTTAGGCCGCCAAGTGATGGAGACATTTTTCGCGACTCGGCCAGTACAGGTCGAGGTTATAAAATACCAGAGCAGTCAGCTGGTTCTGCTAGGCCAAACACCGAACCCAAAGTGCCCACTTTTCCAATGAGCAAGCTGCCACTTTCCTCGCTACTGCCATTGAGCCGCGAGATTCCCAACATCGATTGCGCGATTGCCGAGATCGCTCGATTTTCCGCCGAATTAACACTTCCCAAAGGCACGATCCATATCATCAGCGACATTCACGGCGAGGACAAAAAGTTACGGCATGTGATCAATAATGCCTCCGGCACCTTGCGCCCGTTAGTCGAGCGCTTGCTCCAACCCAAAATGCCACCCGAGGCGTTCGAGGAATTCCTCAAACTGATTTTCTATCCTGCCGAAATCGTCGGTAGCTTGGAAAAGACCCTGCGTGACGACGATGAACAAAAAGTTTACTCGATGCGCACCCTCCAAGCGCTTTTTGACGTGGTACGGGTGTTAGCTGCACGGCATAGTCTCAAATATGCAACTCGACTTTTCCCGCCCGAGTATCGTGAATTGTTTGGCGAAATTCTCCATGAACCCTCCACCGAACGCGAGCGGGCTTATATCGAAGCGATCGTCGATACCTTGGTACGCCGTAAGCGAGTTCTACACCTGATTCACCTCACTTGCCGACTCATCCGGAATTTGGCCATCGACGAATTAATCATCGCCGGAGATTGCTGGGATCGTGGGCCACGCGGCGACCGAGTCGTTGACTATCTGATGCAACAACCCAACGTCTCATTCGTTTGGGGTAATCACGACGTTGCATGGCTTGGCGCTTGCTTAGGACACGAGGCACTGATCTGCCATGTCCTGCGAGTCTCTATCCGCTACCGTCGGCTGCTTCAACTTGAGGAAGGCTATGGTATCCCAGTCGTCTCGCTGGAAGCACTCACCCGCGAGGTATATCAAGACGATCCGGCAGAAAGCTTCATGCCTCAAGGCTCCGGTTTACGTGAAAAAGTCTCGATGGCGCGCATGCAAAAAGCCGTAGCCATCATCCAGTGGAAACTGGAAGGTCAGCTGATCGCTCGCCACCCGGAATGGGGCATGCAAAACCGCATGCTACTTCACCGCATCGACCTTGCGGCAGGAACAATCGAAGTCGATGGCATCAACTACCTACTCAAAGACAATCACTTCCCAACTGTTGATCTGGCAGACCCTTACGAGTTGAGCGAGGCTGAACGAAACTGCCTGAACCGCTTGAAATCTTCGTTCATGGCCAGTCAAAAGCTCTGGCAGCAAATGCGGTGGTTAGTTCGTAACGGTTCGATGGTACTGGCCCGCGAGGAACAATTGATCTTTCATGGCTGCGTGCCAGTCGATGAAAATGGCGAGTTTCTGCCGATGATCATCGATGGTGAGGCCCACTGCGGGCGAGCGCTGTTTGAAGCGATCGAACGAGTTGTTTATCGACTGATGGATGCAACTCCGGCCCTCCACGACCTTGATTTGCTGTGGTATTTGTGGGGCGGCCCAAACTCGCCGCTATTCGGCAAAGATCGGATTGCGACCCTAGAACGGGATTTAATCGCAGACGAGCGCCCCCATCATGAACTCAAGAACCCGTATTTCTCACTCATTCACCAAGTTTGGTTCTGTGAGAAAATCCTTGCCGAATTCGGAGTCGATCCGGAGCAAGGTTTGATCGTGAATGGCCACGTTCCGGTTAAAATCGAAGCGGGAGAATCGCCGATGAAACGGAGTGGTAAAGCCATCACCATCGACGGGGCATTTTCCGAAGCTTACGGCGATCATGGCTATACCTTAGTGCTCGAACCGCACCGGACGTTTCTCGCAAGGCACCATCATTTCGAATCTGTCGAGGCCGCAATCCAACAGGGTGCAGATATCATCCCGAGCATCACCGTCGTCCGCCAATGGAACCCACCAAAACGCGTCGCAGACAGCCAGCGCGGTCGGGATCTCCGCTGCACCATCGACCATTTGGAACAACTTATTGATGCCTATCGGAGTAACAAATTACCGCAGCGTAGCAGTCTCTAATCGAATTCCACAACACTCCTTGCGACTGATTTTAAATTCAGCATTCAAAATTTCAAACGAGCCAAAACTCCGCCCTTTAAGAAAAACGGACGACGTTGGCAGCAGGGCCCCTGCGAGTCGCCGACAACTTCATCAACACCGCGCTTGCCGCAGCCAGCCGATGAAACCAGCACTTCATTCGCGGGTTTCATGACTGGATCTACCAGCAAGCTCCCGGGTGCGGTACGCTAGCTGGTCTCAAGGACGTCTGGGATGGGATTGATGCATTGTTCCTCACACCGATTTTACGGGGTCAATTCCAGAACTTCGCTCAATGTCTGAAATGCCTGTTGCCGGTGAACACCATGGCCATTCCCGCAGCGTCGGCAGCGGCGATGACTTCCTCATCGCGGACCGAGCCACCGGGCTGGATGCAAGCGGTGGCACCGGCATCGATCGCCGATTGCAGCCCGTCGGCAAATGGAAACATTGCATCAGAGGCGACGATGCTGCCCTTGAGATCCAAGCCCGCTTCTTTGGCCTTCCAAATCGCGATGCGCGAGGAATCGACGCGGCTCATTTGGCCGGCACCGATGCCGAGAGTACGGTCAGAGCTGGAGTAAACAATCGCGTTAGACTTCACATGTTTCACGATCCGCCAACCAAAGCGCATCGCACGCATTTCTTGCTCAGTCGGTGGTCGTTTTGTGACCACTTTAGATTCGAGGTTATCCAACCCGAGCGCGGTGTGGTCCCGGTCCATGACCATGATTCCTCCGGGGCAGGAGCGGATCACCGGTGAAGTTTTTTCTGCCAGATAAGCATCGCCCATCCTCATCAAACGCAGGTTTTTTTTCTTCTGCAGCAGAGCTCTCGCATCACTGTCAAATTCGGGAGCGATGATCACATCGGTGAAAATTTCAGAGATCACCCGTGCCAGCTCTAAAGTCAGCGGCCGGTTGCACACGATCACGCCGCCGAAGGGAGCTTGACGATCGGTTTCAAAAGCCTTTTGCCAAGCGATTCGTAGATCGTCGTCATCTTGACCCACGCCACAGGGATTGGTGTGCTTCAAAATAGCCACCGTCGGCCGGGCAAAATCGAGTATCAAGTCCGCCGCCGCCTCAATGTCGAGGATGTTGGTGTAACTCAGCTCTTTGCCTTGGACTTGGGTGAAAAAATCGCGGAAATTACCATATAACGAGCATTTTTGATGCGGGTTATCACCGTAGCGGAGCTCTTGTTCGAGCGGTAAACTCAGCGTAAAGTTACACCCGGTTCCGGTCCGGCACTGACCGAGATAATTGGTGATCGCCGCGTCATATTGCGAGGTGCGAAGAAAAACTTTAACCGCCAATTGTTCACGAAACCCCTTGGTCGTACTGCCTTGGTTTTCCTTCATTTCCTCGATCACCTGCGAGTAATCTGCGGGATCGACGATCACCGTCACACTCGCATGGTTCTTTGCCGCGCTGCGCAACATCGACGGTCCACCAATATCGATTTTTTCAATCGCCTCTTCTAAAGTTACATCTGGCTTTGCCACCGTCTCCTCGAACGGATAGAGATTCACCACCACCAGGTCGATCGGTGGAATGTCGTTGGCCTTCGCTTGGGCCACATGATTGGCATCGTCACGACGCTGCAGCAGGCCACCGTGAACTTTCGGGTGGAGAGTCTTTAAACGGCCATCAAAAAGCTCAGGCGCACCGGTAAACTCCGAAACGTCAATGACCGGTAATCCTGCTTCGCGCAAGGCCGCCGAAGTGCCACCCGTCGAGAGCAGTTCGACGCCCATTTGATGGAGTTCTTTGGCGAATTCCGCCAAGCCAGTTTTATCGGACACAGAAAGAAGAGCACGAGTGATAGCCATAAATAAAGTCTTTCGCGAAAGTGAAATTGGACCGGGCAGATGCCGGTCAGCAGCCATTGCCGTAACCAACCCACCGTTGCCGGGCAAGCGGAATAGCTGCACGCCGCCTGCGATACGCGATCATCGCCGCAAACACCGTAAATAATCCAAGAACTTGGTAACCGGACAACCCGAAAAATGGCTTCGGGGTGGCACGGAGGAATTCATGACTGAAGCGAAATAACCCGTATCCGATCAGGTAGAGATGAAAATGTTGCCCCACCTGCAAGCGTCGCCGCCGCAGCGCCCACAGACCCATCATCGCCACTCCTTGAAAACCGATTTCCACCTGTACCGCAGGCCAATTGCCAAAGGTGCAAGCGATCCCACCGCAACACCCTGCGGAGAGACAGCCGATCCGCCCGAGAATTAAGGGCAGCGGCAGCAGCATCGCGAAGCGGTCACCTGTGATCTCGCGGTAGCCGAGCACTCGCTTGGCGATTTCCACGCCGAGCCAAGCACCTGGCAAGGCACCCATGATCGACTTCCCGGACAACACGATCATCCACCGGTGAGGATCTTGCCAATACAGCCATCCTTCCGCCAATAAGAACGCAAGCTTCGCTCCAGCAAAAGCACCCGCTAACCCCGCCACATAGATCAACGCAACCCGATCATCCTTTTTCGACTCCCGAAACCAATAGACCCCGCCCCAAGCGATCCCTAAAAAGAGCATCAAACCATAGAGCACTGAGCCATGACTCGAATCAGTCATTTTCCTCCTCCAGAAGCATAGTATCGGCAAAACGAATCTAACATTCCATCCGGTCGAATGACGTGAGTGCAGCAGCGATCGATACGGTCTTGATCCCAAGACCATGCATCCATGAACGGCTTGATAAACAACCGAAATGCATCTTTTTCCTTCATCTCAAAACGCTGTAAAATCTCTCCCAGCTCGGTATTCTCGCAACCGCACTGAGTCAGATCTGCCAGTTCATAGCGGACTTTATCACGCAAAAACCCCTGCAAACTGGCGAAATCGATGAACTCGGAAATACTACGAACCCCGTCGGGAGTGCGTAATAGATAACCAATGGTCGCACAATTCGGATCGCCGCAAGGCAGCGGGGTAAAGTCCTCGAAGCAGAGCTTACCTGCGGCCTGCTCGACCGCACCAAGGATGATGTCTGCGGTATTCAGCCGCTGGCTGCTGGCGGCAGGCGACCTGCCAGTTAGGAACATCGGTTGGAACGAAACCCCTCGACACATTTGATAAGTGAGACCTGTCAAAATGGTATCCCACAGATAGGGTAGGTTATCCGACGTCACCGTCATCGCCAAGGTAAAAGGAATTTGTTGGTGTTCACAGCGGTCCATCGCCTCCCGCTTCATTTCACGGAAATCACCACCGCGTAGCTCGTGGTGGCCGGCTTGCTGCGGACCGTCATATTGCAAATAGAGCTGGCAGTGGCCGCGCTTACCGCGCTTGCCGAGTTCTTCGAGAAACGCGTCATCCTTGGCAATTCTCACCCCGTTTGTATTCACCAAACAGTAGTCAATTCCCGGCTCCGCATGAATCCAATCCAGTAGCTCAAAAAACTGTGGATGCAGCGTCGGCTCACCGCCCGAAAGCTGGAGCAATTCGATTTTCCCCTTACGCTCAACTACGCCGCGAATCCGCTTTTGCAACGATTCCAGCGAATGAGATTTCAGCCGCTCGCCCGCAGCACCGACAGGAGAATCCGCGAAACAAGTCGGACAGGCGAGATTGCAGGAATCGACAATTTCGATCAAGGCGAGACAAGTGGCGAGGATTTCCACCTCCGGCACTGTCGCTTCGGCATTGCGGCCAAGGGTACCATTGATGCCGCTGGGGTCGGCCGCGCAGGCACAGGCCGCTCCGCAAGCATTCGAGGGGTCACCTTTTGCCAACCAATAAAAGCGCGCATCGCTGGCGATACAAGCCGTGGCCTCGCCATGCTCGGCACAAGTCCGAGTGAGATAAACTTTTGCGGGAGTGCCGGTCGTTTTCCAAACCTCCGCCGGCACCGCCGCTTGGCAAGTCGGGCAACGCGAAGTGGTCTGCTTTAAGCTTTCCTTGAAGGATGGGAGAATCATCAATGTAAATTTAGAGTCGTAAAAAACAGGCTACAACTTCCTATCCAAAGCGCGAGACAGAGCATGATTTGGCCGAAAAAATAGCCTAAATCCAGCCCAACCAAAAGCCATCTGTGGTAGCGCTTACTCACCAGATTATGAAAATGGAGTGTAAATCCTATCACTACAAATAACATCACGGGAGGTAGCAGCAGTGACAGACTTGGATCCCCAAACCGTTTGCTAAAAAGGCCGATGACCATGTTAAGCAGAAAAGTCATCAGCGGAGGAATCCCGAGCGTCAGCCACAAGGAGTTTCTCGAAATTGCGGGCTGCAACTGGGGGAGATTGGGTATTTCTTGCATCCGATTTTTTCAATCACACGAATTCTGAATTCTGAGTCGCAGGGAGGTCAACGCTTGCTTTGTAGAAAAGCCACGCTTCACCGGCCCCACAAGAATCTATCTTGGCCTCGTCATTTTTTCCGGCGTCAATAAATCGTCAAGTTGTTCCCGACTGAGCCAGCCTTTTTCGAGGACGAGGCTGTAAACGCTGGCACCACTCGCCAAGGCTTCCTTGGCGATCGCGGCGCTACGCTCATAGCCCAGCACCGGAT
>JAYWAR010000061.1:0-6729 GCA_043782285.1 Akkermansiaceae bacterium
GGGATCCCCTTGGGGAAATTGTTTGATTGCGCAGCGATGATTAATACCGGCGCGAAGTATGACAGTGAGGCATTTAAAAAATCGGTAGGTCTGAATGGAGTCGGGATTAAGGCGGTTAATGCGTTGGCGAGCTTGTTTGAAATCCAAGCATGGCGCGAGGGCGAGACCAAGGTCTTGGCGTTTTCTAGGGGCCAGCTCACGGCAGACATGAAAAACCCGAAGCGCGACGACGGGGTGAATGGCACCCGGCTTGCCTTTGAACTCGATCGCACGATTTTCCCAGCCAAGGCAAAATTTAAGGAGGCCTTCGTCGAGAAAATGTGCCGCTACTATTCTTATCTGAATCCGGCGCTGACTCTGAATTTTAACGGTAAGAAATTTCGGTCGAAAGATGGGTTGCTGGATTTGCTGCGTGAGGAAATGGAAAATGAGGCGCTTTATCCGCCGATCCATCTTGTCGGTAAAGACATTGAAATTGCGTTCACCCACACGCCTGAGAGTGGCGAGGAATACTATACGTTCGTCAACGGCCAGAACACCTCTCAAGGCGGCACTCACCTCACGGCATTTCGCGAAGCAATCGTTGCCGTTATCCGTGGCTTTTATAAAAAACAATACGAACCTTCTGATATCCGTGCCGGGATCGAGGCTGCGGTGTGTGTTCGAATCATGGAGCCAGTTTTTGAATCGCAAACCAAGACCAAGCTCGGTTCAGCTGGGATTGCACCGGATGGGGAATCGCTGCGGACGTTTATTGGGAACTTCCTCAAAACCAATCTCGACAACTACCTTCACAAACACCCGCAAACCGCCGAGGCAATCCACAAACGAATCTTGGCCGCCGAGCGTGAGCGCAAAGATCTCAAAGGCATCCAAAAGCTTGCGCGCGAGCGTTCCAAGCAGGCAAAAGTACACAACAAAAAGCTTCGTGATTGTCGTGTCCGCTATGACAGCAAGCACAAGCGGCGTGAAGAATCGACACTCTTCATCACCGAGGGTGACTCGGCCTCCGGCTCAATCACGAAAAGTCGCGATGTGGAAACCCAAGCGGTGTTCTCGCTGCGTGGCAAGCCACTCAACACCTACAGTTTACCGCGCAAAATCGTCTATGAAAATGAGGAGTTCGCGCTGCTGCAGGCTGCGCTTAACATCGAGGATGGCATCGAGTATTTAAGATATAACAAAGTCGTTATTGCCACCGATGCAGATGTGGACGGGATGCACATTCGGTTGTTGCTCCTGACTTTTTTCCTCCAGTTTTTCCCAGAAATGATCCGTGACGGGCATTTATGGATTTTACAAACGCCCTTGTTCCGGGTCCGTAATAAAAAGGAAACGATTTATTGTTACGACGACGACGAGCGCAAAAAAGCCCTCAGCAAGTTAGGTAAGGCTGCCGAGATCACCCGCTTCAAGGGCCTCGGGGAAATCTCACCCGACGAGTTTAGCTTCATGATTGGTCCTGAAATGCGGCTCGACCACGTCGAATACGAAGAAGGAAAAGGAGTAAAGGAATTGTTAGCCTTTTACATGGGCAAAAACACCCCGGACCGCCAAGACTACATCATCGAAAATCTCCGCGACGACGTGGACAAGCAAGTGGCAGCGTTGTGAGCCAAAAGGTCCTTGGCGGGCGGTGCTTCAAGCAGCTCAGTTCTGTCAATTTTAAATCTTGCGGGAGCCATGTGCGGCAAAGGACAAGGCCACCCAGCCTGGATTAAGTTCGCTGCGCTGCCACAATCGTCAGTCAAGTCGCCGGAAAGCGGTTGCAGGTTTGGAATGTGCTGCCATAGGCTGCGCGCGTGCCGCATTTGGAATTGCAATCTTTCACCGACAGGGTGGTGCTGAACCGGGATTTCCTGCGCTCGGTTTTTCAATCGATGCTGCGGGCTAGAATCTTGGAAAACAAGCTGTCGAGCCTGTATAAAGCCGGGAAAATCGTAGGTGGCGTCTACCTTGGCCGCGGTCAAGAGGCGGTCAGCGCGACCCTAGGCACCGCGTTGATTCAAGGCACCGACTTTTTTGCGCCGCTGATTCGTGACCAAGCAGGACGGACTGCTTTCGGCGAGCCGATGATCGACTGCACTCGGACTTATCTCGGCTCGGTCGAGGGACCGATGCGCGGTCGCGACGGCAATATCCACCGCGGGCGGCCAAGTTTAGGCATGCCTGCGATGATTTCTCATCTCGGTGCTCAAGTGCCGGTGATTGCAGGAATGCTTTTTGCCAAGCGACTGCAAGGCACTCTTGCCGGGCGGGTGGGTGCAACCTGCATCGGCGACGGTGCCACTTCAACCGGCGCGTTTCATGAAGGTCTTAATTTGGCAGCAGTCGAAAAACTGCCGATGGTGGTGGTGGTCGGGAACAACCAATTTGCCTATTCGACGCCGAATCACCGTCAGTTTGCCTGCGCGGATTTGGTGGAAAAAGCCCGTGGTTACGGGATTGGCGGATTTTCCGTGGATGGCACCGATTTGCTCGCCTGCGCTTCGGTGATCGGTGAGGCGGTTCGCCGGGCGCGCGAAGGCGGCGGGCCACAGCTGGTGGTGGCTCATTTGCTGCGTTTGTCTGGCCATGGCGAGCACGATGATGGATCTTACGTCCCGAGCGAGGTTCGTGGCAGTCATTACGGCCGCGATTGCATCGAGGTGGCAATCCGCCAACTCGTTGAACATGATTTGGCGACGGAGGCTGAAATTGTCGTTTGGCAGGATCAATTTGCCGATGAGGTGCAACGCGCGGTGGCCCAAGCCCAGCAGGAAGCCCCCCCCGACCCTTATCGCGAAGACTGGAGTGCATTGGCCACCCGTTTCCCTCTCTCTGAATCCATTTCCCAGTCAATTGCCCCGTGAGTGTGACTTACATTGATGCCATCCGCGAGGCACAGGCCAAGCTTCTCCGCGAGGACAATCGCGTTTTTCTTTACGGTCAAGACATCGCGACCTTCGGCGGTGCTTTCAAAGCCACCAAAGGTTTGGCGGAGGAATTCCCGAATCGGGTCTTTGATGCACCGATCTCGGAAGACGCGATGATCGGCATGGCCGTCGGAGCCGCGATCGAGGGGATGCGGCCGATCGTCGAAATGCAATTCGCCGATTTTTCCTCGGTCGCCTTTAACCAAATTGTCAATCAAGCGGCGACGCACTTTTATCGAACTGGGGTGCCAATCCCGATCACGGTGCGGCTGCCATCTGGCGGCACTCCCGGCTCCGGCCCGTTTCATAGCCAAAGTATGGAGGGGATTTACGCCCAATACCCCGGCTTGGTAGTCTTGACTCCTGCAACGGTCTCCGACGCTTACCACATGCTGCTCGACGGAGTGGCGCTGGATGATCCGGTCATTTATTGTGAGCACAAATTTCTCTATCGCTGGCTCAAGGCCAAGTCGATCAACGGCGACCACCTGCCGATCGGCCAGGCGCGGATTACCCGCCCCGGCAAACACGCGACGGTGGTAGCTTACAGCGCGATGGTTCACGAAGCGGTCCGTGCCGCCGAACGACTCCAGCAAGATGGCTGGGAAATCGAAGTCGTTGACCTGCGTTCCGTGAAACCCTTGGATTTGGATACGATTCTGGCTTCGGTGGCGCGCACCGGGCGCTTGTTGGCGGTGGGCGAAGCGTTCCCATGGGGCGGGGTCACCGCAGAAGTGGTGGCGCGGGTCACCGAGGAGGGCTTTCACTTGCTGGATGCACCGCCACAACGGTTGAACGCTCGCGATACGCCGGTGCCTTATCACCCGAAATTATGGGCTGCGCATCGACCAACCCCGGAATCTATCTGCGAGGCGCTCCGCAAACTGCTCTCCTTCTAATTTCAGGATTTCCGTTTTCAGCTTTTATTCAAATGCCTACCGTTCCCATTTTCATGCCCCAACTCGGTGAATCGATCGCCGAAGCTACCGTGATCCGTCTTGGCATTCAGGTCGGGGATACGGTCCGCACCGACCAAGAAATTATTGAGGTCGAAACCAATAAGGCGGTGATGGGCGTCACTACGCTTTGTGATGGGGTGGTTTCTGAATTACGGGCGCAAGAAGGGATCTCCTATTCGGTTGGCACTTTGCTTGGATTGCTCGAGGTCACCGATGCCGAGGTGACTCGCACCGGGGTGGAATCGCTGGAATCGATTGAGGCAAAACGGCTGGCCAGCAACCAGGCAAGCCGCCCAGTGCAAGCAGAAGCAAACCTGCATTTTGCCCTCGATGATGACGCTTACGAGGAAGCTCCGGCGGTGGTTCCCAGCGTCAAAGGCCTGCCCGTGCCGACCGGGGTGATGGGAGCCCATTATATTTCCCCAAGGATGCGTGCCCGGATGAATGATCTCGGTATCCGTGAAGCCGACATTTCTGCCATCGCTGGAACGGGAGCCGGTGGCCGGGTTACAGTGGAAGATCTCGAGCGCTTCATCGACTATTTGGAGGCTTGGCCGAGCTCTCCCGCCTCGCCGATGCGGCTTGCGGTGGCTGATGCGATGCGCCGGAGTTGGACTCGTCCTTTAGCCACTGTCGGGCTGCCAATTTTGCTCGATCGCACCCTGGATCACCGCCGCAGCCAAACGCCAAAGCCGGGACTGACTCTCTATTTGCTGCGGGCTTTCGCACTCGCGCTTACCGAAAACCCGACGACGGCAGGCTATCTTATTGGCGACAAAGTCGTTCATCCACGCTCTTTCGACATCGGCGTGGCGGTGCAAGTCGAGGACGGAGTGGTCGTCCCGGTCGTTCGTAAGGTCGATCAAAAATCTCTGCGGGATCTGATTGTCGAATACGACGACCTAGTCGATCGCGCGCGCCGGCGGCGGCTCACCGAGCAGGATTGCAGCGGCGGGATTGCCACCGTGACTAACTTCGGGACCTTCGGACTCACTACCGGCACGCCGATTCCGTTGCCGAACGAAACTCTGATCCTCGGGATCGGTGCTGGGGTTAAAAAGCCGATCTGGAGTTCGCAAGTTGAAGTATTTTTGCCTGCCACGGTCGCCGATTTACTGCTCACTTTCGACCATCGGGTGGTGGATGGCGGTGGTGCTGGAGTTCTACTCAACCGAGTTTCCGCGCTGCTTCAAAAACCTGAGGATTTATAATTTCACTTTTACCCCCTGCCGTGGAACCCCCTGATAAATCCGACAAGCTGGATATCCCGAAAAAGGCGATTTATCGGCTTTCTATCTATTACCGCTGTCTTCAAAAACTCAGCAGCAACGGCTTAGATACCGTCAGTTCCACTACCCTTGCGCGTGCGGCGGGAGTGAAGCCGGCCCAACTTCGCAAAGATCTTGCCTATTTTGGCCAATTCGGCACCCGCGGCCTGGGTTACCCGGTCGAAATCCTTGCCACCACCATCCGCGAAACCCTGGGTCGCCAGCATCTTCAGCCGGTGATTCTGGTCGGGGCCGGGAATCTCGGCTCGGCCTTGCTCCGTTATCACGGCTTCGAAAAAGAAGGCTTTGAAGTGGTTGCTGCGTTTGATGCCAATCCCGAGGCAACTCGAGCTCGCGGCGTCACGATTCCCGTTTTCCCGGATTCGGATCTGGAAACCTTCATCACCCGTCATGCCGTTAAATTGGCGATTTTGTGTGTCCCGGTTGAATTTGCCCAAGCAGTGGTCAACCGACTCGTCGCCGCAGGAATCCAAGGAGTGCTGAATTTCTCACCCCTGATGCTCGAAGTGACTGCGGACGTCACCGTCAATAACGTCGATCTCGCGCTCGAACTTGAACATCTTAGCTACTTCATTCGCTGAAATTTTTGTCGCCCTGCAAAATCACTCTAAAATCTCGAGGGCCTCGGCCGTTGATGGAATGACACTGCCACGCCCAACTGCAAAAATTACCCACCCGCTTTCCCGGGAACAATTCGTTGCGCAGGCATTGCTGGATTATGAATCTTCACTCATCGGTTATGCCACCACCCTTCTCAAAGACCTCGATCTCGCTCGTGACGTGGTCCAAGATACTTTCATCCGACTCTGCGAGCAAGAACCGACGAAAGTCGAAGACCACCTCAAATCATGGCTGTTCACGGTTTGTCGCAACCGCGCGCTCGACCTGCTGCGCAAAGGGAAACGCAACCAAGCTCTGGACGAAACCCTGTTGGGGAAAATTTCGGATCCCGGTTTGCAACCCGATCAACAGATCGATCAGCATGAGCGAATGGCCGAATTGATGAGCTACTTAGACCGTCTCAGCGACAACCAACGCGAAGTCATTATTCTCAAATTCCAACAAGACCTCAGTTATCAAGAGATCCAAAAAATTACCGGGCTTAAAGCCGGCAACATTGGTTTTCTCATCCATAGCGGCCTCAAACGCTTGCGTGATTGGTTGCCGGATGATTTGTGCCTCTGACCTAACCGATGCCACCATCGCCCCAAATGAAACTTCACCCTGAAGATCCTCGCCTCAGTGACTTTGCCCTTGGCGAGCTTTCGCTGCAAGATTCTACCGCAGTCGCTCAAGCCACTGCGGCGGATCCAGCGCTGCAACAAGAACTGCAGGAAATGGCTGCGATTCACCAATTCCTGACGAAAAGGCTGACCTTGCCTGCCGGCCAGCTTCTCCCCCACCAACGCGAGAATATTCGCCGCCGCGCTCGCGAAGTGGACGGCAGCCCTAAAATCTTCAAATTTGCGGCTGCCCGCGAGCTTTTCAAAGCTTGGCGAGTTCCCGCTGCGGTCGCGGCAGGGCTCGCCATAACTGCGTGGCTCCTCACTCGTCCTCCTGCTGTTA
>JAYWAR010000062.1:0-6724 GCA_043782285.1 Akkermansiaceae bacterium
GGTAGCCGGTTTTTGGCGAGCGTTCGCAGAGCCGCAAAAGAGAGCGCTGGCTGTCATCAGGCTGGTGGCGGAGTGAATCCAGTATTGGGGTTTCATGGGGAAATGGTCGATGTTAGCGACTCGATATCGCAGGGCAAGTTGCAGCTATCGCTTGGACTGAGCAAACGTAAAACTCGGTTCACGGTTAAGCGGCAGATATTTTATCCGTTGCTTCAGTCGGTAGCAGAGTGAGTGTAAATTTGGATTGAAATTCGAGATTGCGGATCTGGAGCTCAAAGGAATAAGATCTTTCCCCGCTTGCTGCTGGAATTTTCCAAATAAGTGGCTCAAATCATCGGCGTGATGCCAATTTCATCAAGTGATTACGAAAAGCTCGGACAGTTTTATCTCGGACGTGGCTACGATTCCGAGGTGAAAAAAGTGCAGGATGAGCTGATTCTTTATGACTCCAAAGATCTCGTCACGCATGGGCTAGTGCTGGGGATGACGGGTTCGGGCAAGACCGGGCTGTGCCTCGCAATGCTGGAAGAGGCGGCGATGGATCACATCCCTGCGATCATCATCGATCCCAAGGGCGATATTTCAAATTTACTGCTGATGTTTCCCGATCTCGATGCGCCGAGTTTTCGACCTTGGATCAACGAGGATGATGCGGCGAAACAGGGCGTCTCGGCCGACGAATTTGCGGCGCAGACTGCAGCGATGTGGAAAGCTGGCCTCGCCGACTGGGGGCAGGATTCATCGCGGATCGCGAGCTTACGCGAGAAAGTGGATATTAACATTTTCACTCCTGGGAGCAGGGCAGGGATTCCAGTTTCGATTCTCAGTTCACTCGAAGCGCCTTCGGTTGAAATCATCGAGGATGCTGAGTTGCTGAGTGAGCGAATCGAAAGCACGGTTTCTTCGTTATTGTCGTTAGTCGGAGTGACTGCGGATACGATCCAGAGTCCGGAGGCGGTGTTAGTTGCCGCAATTTTCCAAAAAGCTTGGGCGGAGGGTCAAAATATCACCCTCGAAACCTTGATTCGTCATCTCCAGAAACCGTCATTTGATAAGGTTGGTGTGATGGATTTGGAGTCGTTCATGCCGGAAAAATCCCGCCAAACACTCGCCTTGAAGTTTAATAATTTGTTAGCTTCACCGGGTTTTGCAACTTGGTTGGAAGGTCCGCCGCTGGACATCGCAAGCCTGTTGCATACGGCCACCGGCAAACCGCGTATTTCAATTTTTTCGATTTCACATCTCAGCGACAGTGAGCGGATGTTTTTCGTGAGCCTGCTGCTCAATCAAATGCTCGGCTGGATGCGCAGCCAAAAGGGGACCACTTCGTTGCGGGCAATTCTTTATATGGATGAGATTTTCGGCTATTTACCGCCGAGTGCCAATCCGCCGTCGAAGCGGCCGATGATGACGCTGTTAAAACAAGGACGAGCTTTTGGTCTCGGGTGTTTGTTAGCTACCCAGAATCCGGTGGATCTCGATTACAAGGCGCTTTCTAACATTGGTACTTGGTTTCTCGGGCGCTTGCAAACCGAGCGCGACAAGTTACGCGTGTTAGATGGACTTGAAGGGGCCGTGGGTTCGCAAAATGCTAAGTTTGATCGTTCCGAGATGGCGCGACTTATTTCCGGCCTAGGAAATCGCATTTTTTTAATGAACAACGTCCACGAAGACAGCCCGGTAATTTTCCATGTCCGGTGGGCGATGAGTTATCTCACTGGGCCATTGAGCCGTGGCCAGATCAAGTTGTTGATGGACCCGAAACGCGGGGATTTTATTAAAACGGCAGTCGCATCGTCGTCGGCGGTGAATCCGATGGGGATGCCGGGGACTGTGGTGGCTTCGAGCTTACGCCCAAGTGTCGGCGTCGGAGTGACGGAAATTTTCATTCCGCCAGCAGGAGCGACTGAGGAGATCACTTATCAGCCGCATTTATTGAGGGTTGGGGTGGTACATTTTTGCTCGGTTCAAGCAGGGATTGACTGCCCAAGAACGGTGCGTCTGGTGAACCCGATTCGCCTTGGTGGAATTGATTGGGAGAACTTGGTGGAGGTCGCGACTTCGCTTGCAGACGGCGCAAGGCCAGCTCGCGAAGCAGCAAGCCGAGTCAAACTCTGCGTTGCTGCAAGCTGGAGTTTCAGTGCTCGGAGGGATTTTAGGCGCATTTTTAGGGCGTAAATCTGGGCTCGGCTCGCTCAGTCGTGGTACCGCGTCAATCGGGAAGGCGACTAACGCCTATAAGCAGCATGAAGATGTGAGCACCGCCGATGCCAAAGTCGAGGGGCTCGCCACAGAAATCGCGGCGGCCAAGGCGGAGCTTGAGGCGGCGATTGTGAGGATTACGGAATCCTTCAATCCTGCCTCGGTGACACTTGAAACGGAATCGATTAAACCCGCTAAAAGTGACGTAAAGGTGCAGACGGTGGCATTACTGTGGTTGCCATACGATGGCAGAGGGGACATGGCATGGTGAAATTGAGACAGGGGAAATGTGAGTAAATTGACAGAAATCCTCTTGCTCTCGGCTCAATGTCCGGCCACGGTGCGGTTCACCAAGGCGGCTTGGCGGAATTGGTAGACGCGCTCGACTCAAAATCGAGTTTTAACGAGTGTGGGTTCGAGTCCCACAGCCGCTACTTAGAATCCTTTGCGGCCGCCGGTTATTTTCCCCGACATTCGCAGTATGGCATCTTCTCGCACGATCGGAATCATCGCAGGTAGCGGAGTTTACCCGGAGACATTCATCGCCGCAGCGCGACGGCAATCACCCGGAGTGCGTTTGGTATTGTGTGCGTTTCAAGGCGAAACCAAACCGGAATTGGAGCAATTGGTAGATGCAACCGAATGGATCCGAGTCGGCCAGTTGAGTAAACCGATCAAATTTTTCCGGCGTGAAGGAGCGACGGAGGCAGTCATGATGGGGCAGATTTCCCCGAAAAACCTCTTTGATTTACGGCCGGACCTGCGGGTGTTGATGGTGTTAGCACGCTTGAAAGAGCGAAATGCGGAGACCTTATTTGGGGCGGTTGCTGAGGAGTTGGCTAAAGATGGGATCACCCTGTTGCCAGCGATTACTTTTCTCGAAGATCATCTGCCGGGGCCTGGACATGTTTGCGGCCCAGTTTTCAAAAAGCGCCAACTCACAGATGCGGCGTTCGGTTTCCAAATCGCCAAGCAAACCAGCGCACTCGACATCGGGCAGAGTGTGGTCGTCCGCCATGGGACGGTGTTAGCGGCGGAGGCTTTTGAAGGAACTAACGCTTGTATCAAGCGCGGTGGTGAACTTGGGCGTGGCAAAGACGTGCTGCTGGTGAAGGTGTCAAAACCGAATCAAGATTTTCGTTTTGATGTGCCGGTTGTCGGTCCGCAAACGATCGAGACCTGTGCGGCTGCTGGGGTGGGAGGAATTGCGATCGAAGCGGGGAAGACTTTGCTGCTGGAAAAAGAACGAGTGGCCGAACTTTGCACGGCTTATGGGATCGGGATTTACGCGGTGTAGGGACGTGAGACTGAGCTTAGGGCAGCAAATCGGAATAGGTCCCAGGATCGCTCCCGGGGATTTCAATTGCGCCGCAGTTTTTCGCGTAAAACTCTTTAGGCCCGACGCCGCCGATGATCGCGTAGGCGTAACCGATTTCGCGCAATGCTTCGAGTGCTTTGAATAAAAGTGCTTTGCCTAAGCCCAGTCCGCGGGCATCTGCGGAAATTCCGGTGGGTCCAAAAAACCCGCGTTGAGTCGTCTCGTAGCAGGCGAAGCCGAGGATCTGCTGGTCGCGGGTGGCGATGAAACAAGCGACTGGCTGGCGGCTCATTGCGACTTCCACCTCACTGACCCACTTTTCAGAAAAGTGAGTTTTGGCGAAGGCGGCGACGGTATGTTTTTCGAATGCTCGTGCCCGCCGCAGCGTCACGCCCTTGACTGTTACAGATTGGTAGAGGGCCGCCGATTCTGGCAAGGCATAGAGGCGTACGAGCATGTCGATCATTCATTGATTCAAATCGCGGCGAGCCGTCTGGGGAAGTCTGATTTTTCGAGGCTAAGCGGCAGCTGTTATTTTTCGACTCCGATCGGTAATTTTGGGGGAGCGTATTTCGACGGGGCTTGCTTGTCAGTTGACCGCACCCGACGCGTCCCATAGCTTTTCGGACTTCTTGCCTTCAATTTATGAAAACACCAATTACCGTCTCAATCACCGGTGCCGCTGGCCAGATCGGCTATGCTTTGCTTTTCCGGATCGCCTCTGGCTTCGTCTTCGGTCCGGAGCAACCGGTCAATCTCCGCTTGATCGAAATTGAGCCGGGTTTACCCGCTCTCGCGGGAGTCATCATGGAGCTCGACGATTGTGCTTTCCCACTTCTAAACGAAGTCATTGGGACTGCGGATCTGGACGAAGGATTCAAGGATGCAAACTGGTGTTTGCTGGTTGGTTCGGTGCCGCGCAAAGCCGGGATGGAACGCGCGGATCTGCTCGGAATCAACGGCAAAATTTTCACCGGTCAGGGTCAAGCAATCGCCCGGAACGCGGCCAAAGATGTGCGGGTGCTGGTCGTCGGTAACCCTTGTAATACCAATGCTCTGATTGCGATGAACCATGCTGCCGGAATCCCGCGGGAGCGTTTTTTCGCGATGACCCGGCTCGATGAAAATCGCGCGAAAAGCCAACTTGCACAGAAAGCTGGTGTCCATCAATCGCAGGTGACTAACCTTTGTATCTGGGGCAACCACTCGGCCACCCAGTATCCAGATTTCACCAACGCAAAAATCGCGGGTCGTCCGGTGACGGAAGTCATCACCGATCATGATTGGCTGAAAACTGAATTCATCAGCACTGTCCAACAGCGCGGTGCTGCGGTGATCAAGGCGCGTGGTCTTTCCTCAGCCGCTTCTGCCGCGAATGCGGCAATGGATACGGTGAAAAGCCTGATCACTCCGACGGCGGCGGGCGATTGGTATTCTGTCGCAGTTTGCTCGGATGGCTCCTACGGAATTGAACAAGGTCTGATGGTTTCGATGCCAATCCGTACTCTCGAAAACGGCAACTGGGAAGTGGTCCAAGGAGTGGCGATCGACGCATTCAGTCAGGAAAAAATCGATTTTACGCTCAACGAGCTGAAAGAAGAACGCAATGCGGTGAAGGAACTGCTTCCCGATTGAGACGTTTTCTTGGATCGGCACCCTGAATGGAGGTGCCGATCATGCTGATTATTCAGCGATAAGTTAGCGTCGTGATCAAGCCGCTGAGTGATTCAAGAATCAGGATTTGCTGGCGGCGATTAGTGGGGCGGCGAAGTCGCGGACCGCTTGAGCGGCGTTTTGCGGGTAGAGTTCGACCTGTTTGACAATCGCGGAACCAACGATGACGCCATCGGCGGACTTGGCGACCTCAGCGGCTTGGGCGGGGGTGGTGATGCCGAAGCCGACGCAGATTGGGGTATCGGTGTGCTGGCGGATGGCGGCAACTTGAGCGGCGATATTGGCGGAGGGTGCACCGTGGGAGCCGGTGACACCGGTGCGGGAAAGTAGGTAGATGAACCCTTCCGAAGACTGGGCGAGAGTTTTGACTCGTTCGGGTGGGGTGGTTGGAGCGATTAAGCGGATGTGTTTGAGGCCCGCGCCGCTGGCAAGGTCATGGTTGAGGGCGGCTTCATCGGGCGGGAGATCGAGCAGCAGAATTCCGTCGGCACCGGCGGCAGCGGCGTCGTGATGGAATTTTTCGAAGCCGTAGGTGAAAATCGGGTTGAGATAGGTGAAGAGGACGATCGGGGTTTGGTGAGTTTCACGGAAACGACGGACCAACTCGATGGCACGGGTGGTGCTCATGCCGGCTTTGAGCGCACGCTCGGCCGCCATTTGGTTGACGATGCCGTCGGCGAGAGGATCGGAAAACGGGAGTCCAAGTTCGATGATGTCGGCACCCGCGGCGGCGAGCTGTTTGATGATTTCAAGCGAGCTCTCGAAGTCAGGATCCCCAGCGGCGACATAAGCGACGAAGGCTTTCTGTTGATGTTCTTTGAGGCGGGCGAAGGTGGAGTCGATGCGATTGACCATGAGTGGAGAAGATAAAAAGAAATCTGGGAGTGGGAAAGAGTAACACAAACCACATTCACAGTAAGCGTGGCTTTTAGTGGTGGTACTTAAATTTTAAGGCAGCTTAGAGATTTTTTTTGGCAAGGGTTTCACAGGATTTGATGTCGAGCTTACCGGAAGCGAGGACCGGGATTTCGGTGACTGCGATAATCCGTTTCGGGCACCAGAGCGAGGAGACGCCTTCGTCGAGCAGCTTGTAGCGGAGGTCGATACATTCTTGTTCGAGAGCGGGGCCGGCGAGGGTCGAGAGCAATAAGATCGCCTCGCCTTTTTGGTCATCGGGAATCCCAACGACTGCGATGCGACGTTCCGCTTCGGAATCGAGGCCGAGGACTTTGTTGATGGCGGCCTCGACGGTTTCGTGGGGAACCATTTCACCTGCAATTTTTGAGAAGCGTGAGATTCGACCTTCGATGTAAAGGAAGCCGTCCTCATCAAGACGACCGACATCCCCGGTACGGAACCAGCCCTCGACGAGGACTTCTGCGGATTTTTTGGGATCGTTTAAATAGCCGGAGAACACGTTGGGACCTTTGAACCAGATGATCCCTTGTTGATTAAGTGGGATTTCCAGATCGGTGACGGGATCGGTGATTTTGAGGGCCAGGCCGGGAAGTAATTGACCCACCGAGCCGG
>JAYWAR010000063.1:0-18131 GCA_043782285.1 Akkermansiaceae bacterium
GTCTGGATCTACAAACAGGCTCCCTGGCGCGATTCTATTGTCCGTCTGAAGCAAGTCTGGGCCACAACCTCAGCTTAGTTTTCCACACCGATCCATGCGGGCATCGGTGGAGGTGGCGAGGCCATCGTGACAGAAGGCCTGTCCCTCTGTCATGCACCCAAGGGTTTGATCATTTATTTTGCGGTGAGTCCTAAGAAGCTTCACGATGAAATTTGGTTCGAAATCGCTTTCTGAGGAATTCATGGAGTTCTTTTGATCTCCCCGATGGGGAGATGCGTCAGATTTAGGTGACCTTGGTTTTTGTGGAGTCGGTTTCGCGGAAGGGCGAAGGTATGAAACCAGCAGGGAATCCGGAGGAAACGATCCGTTTTCTCAAGTGCTGCTGGAAGAAAAGTGGCTCAGCTGTTCTGGCCAAGGGGACTTACTCGCGCCAATGCGAGCGATCATGCGTTTCCGGGTGGCGTGTTTTCCGTCGCTATGCTCTTGTCTTTTTGTCCCATGCAACCCGCCGAAGAATTCACGGAAATCGAGTCGATTTTTGTTCGCCACCGCAATGCTTTGCTGCTGCGCGGTCAGTTCACGCCGATCTATACCGACTACTACCTGCACTTGATGAAGCACCAAGTGCGGCCGCCGGCTGAGCTCGACCAGATGCTTAAAGACTCGCTCGCGATGTTAGCACTGCACTTGGTTGCCCGGCCATGGGCCGAGTCGATCGCTTGGACCGTCAATCTGCGCGTGCCGCGGATGAATCTTTTCGTCACTGGTGGCTCGTTTGACCAAGCTATCACTGGCCGAGTGTTTACCGAAGACGTCCGTGAGCCCGACCGCAATTTTTTTTATTCGCAGACAACCTCGCGTGAAGACTCCAAACCACGGCTTTCCACCTTGGAAATCGAAGGGACAGACCCGATTGCTTGGGTCGCGCAGTTTTACCAACAATCTGAGCAGCGCCCGGCACGCGCCTTTCGCCTGGAAGATGAAAACTTCGTGTTGATCGCCGCCCAACCGGATTGTGACCTGGAGTGGCTCGAAGCCCTCGACGCTGCTGCTGTCGCGAAAATCACTGAAACTGAGGAAACCACGCTGCTTGAATCGCGCCGCTTCCGTTTCCATTGCGGCTGCTCCATCGACAAAATTTTACCGATCCTCGGCGGTTGGAAAGAACGGCCGGATCAATTATTCGAAGGTGCCGATTTCATCAAGATTCAATGCCCACGCTGCGCGGCAAAATATCATGTCACTCGCGAGATGATTTGAACTCGGCTCCGTCACCACCACCACCTCGATGAGGGTTAGAGGATTGTTTCAAAACTTTCAAAGACCCCGCCGCCTAACAATCTTCCGCCTTCATACAGCGCACAGATTTGGCCGGGGGCGATCGCCCGTTGCGGCTGTTGGAATTTCAGCCGGATTTTGCCCTCGGCCAGCGGCTCCAAAATAGCAGGTTCGGCCTTGGCCCGGTAACGCGGTTGGGCATGAATCAGACGCCGATTTTCAAACGGTTCATGAAGCGCGGTAAGGCTACCGACCGTACATTCCTGGGTGTAAAGCCCGGCAGATTCTGGTAAATCCCAGCCGACAATCAAACGGTTTTTGGCCGGATCTTTACCCACCACCACATAAGCCATTCCTTCCCGCGGCGAGGAAACTCCATGGCCTTTGCGCTGACCGAGAGTGTGAAGATGCAGCCCCCGATGCTCGCCCAGTACTTTGCCGGAGAGATCGACAATTTCACCTGGAGTATCGACGACGTAATGTCGCAAAAAATCACTCATTTTAACTTGCCCAAGGAAGCAGATCCCTTGGCTATCTTTTTTTTCCGCTACCGGTAGTGCAAAACGCCGCGCCACCTCGCGCACTTCCGGCTTGAGACTCTCGCCAGTCGGGAAAAGCGCATGTGCCGCCTGCCGCTGCGTCATCAACGACAAAAAATAACTCTGATCCTTGTTCGGGTCCGCCCCGCGTAAAATCGCCGTCGAGCCATCACTCAAAGTCCGCCGCCGCGCATAGTGGCCAGTCGCTACCTGCTCGAATCCCTGCGCCAACGCATAATCTAAAAATACCCCGAATTTCATCTCGCGATTGCACCACACATCGGGATTCGGGGTGATCCCCGCCCGGTAGCCTTCGATCAAATACTCTACAATCCGGCTACGATACGAGTCGATCAGGTCAATCACTCGAAATTCGATGCCCAAACACTTCGCCACTGCCCGCGCATCTTCAATGTCTTGCTCCCACGGGCAATCCCCGGGAATCCCCTCGTCATTAATCCAGTTCTTCATGTAGCCCGCCGCCACCTCATGGCCTTGCTCCACCAGCAGCGCTGCCGCCACCGCGCTGTCCACACCCCCAGAAAGACCGACTAATACTTTCGCCATGCGCCAAGCGTCAGGCATTCAGGTGCGGACGTCCAACCTCGAACGTCTCCCAACGAGGAAATTTACATCACCGGCAGCGTTCGGTCTTGGCCGCCGCCAGCTCCCGGCCCACGTTGCGGCCATGCATTCAATGACAGGATTCGGTCGCGGCTCGGCAGCGACAACCACGTGGCACGCTGGCGTGGAAATCAGCGCCGTTAACCGCAAGCAAGCCGAGGTCGTGATCCAGGCACCCCGCGAACTCAACGAACTCGAAGCTCGCATCCGCAAGGCGGTGCTTGCTGTTGTCTCGCGCGGCCGAATCCAAGTTGCAATCAGTCTCGAACGCTCTCAAGGCAGCAGTGCCGATTTCAGCATCAATCCCGCACTGGCTTTAGCGTTTTCTGCCGCCCTGATTGAATTAGGAATCACCGTCGGTCAGCCTCTCGTTGCCACCGCTTCCGACTACCTTCGCCAACCCGGAATCATCGCCAGCGGCAATTTTGAAATCGAGGCCGAAGCGGCTTGGCTGGCGATTGAGCCCGCCCTCGCCGCCGCCCTCAGCCAACTCGCTATTATGCGTCGCCGCGAAGGCTCCGATCTCAAAATTGACTTCATCGCCCGCCTCAACACGCTAGTTTCCCTCACCGAAAAAATTCGCACAGAAGCCCCAGCTCGTCCCCGCCGTCAGCGCGAGCTGCTCACCAAACGCCTGCGCGATGCCGGGCTTGACCTAGATCTTAGCGACGAGCGAGTTATCAAGGAAATCGCCCTATTCGCCGATCGCTGCGATATCAGCGAGGAAATCACTCGACTGGACTCACACTTTGCCAAATTCCGTGAATACTTAGACGCCATCGCGCCACCCGGCCGGGCCCTTGATTTCCTATGCCAAGAGCTGTTCCGCGAGTTCAACACCCTTGGCTCCAAAGCCAACGATGCATCGATCGCCCAAATCATCGTCGAAGCTAAAACTGAATTAGAAAAAATCCGCGAACAGGTGCAAAACCTCGAATAACCCAGTCAGGATTGAAAACGTCAAGTCATGGACAAATGACAGGATGAAGCGCAACCCTGACTTTTTGCGTCCTGCTGTTCAAATCTAAGATCTTAGTCTTTTAAACAAAAGAACCCAATCCGCGTGAAAAAATAGTTGAGAGACAAAAATCTCCGCCTTTTTTCGCCAGGCTCGGCCAGCGCGCATTCAAGATTCCAACGTATTTATTGAAGTGCTTTGAGGATCTGACGGCGAAGCACGACTTGGTCAAGCTCGCCAGTGTGACTCCAGAGCACCTTACCGCCCGGAGCAACCAGCAACGTGTGTGGAAGCGCGCCGGACCATTCAGGGGCGATCGCTTGGGCCAAACTATCGGGATTGCCGCCAGTCCAATGGTAATTATTGGCACTGCGAGAGTCTTTTTTCAATGAATTCACCAGCGGCTCGGGCAATGCGGCATGATGCGATTCAAGGAACTTGGCTACCGCCGGACGCTGAATAACCGGATCGAGGCTGATCGAAATAAATTCTAGGGAACGATTTTGAAAACGACGACCCGTATCAATCAGATCAGGAAACTCCTTCACGCAAGGGCCGCAAGTGGTGGACCAAAAATTAATTAAGCGAACATTTTTAGAGCCATTCGCGCCGAGTTTTTTTGCGAGCTCCTCGTTGAGGTCGGCTACCGCAACTGGGCGTTTCTCCCATGCCACTTGATCTGCCGTGACCGAGTCTTTTTTAAACAACCACTTGGTCGAACAACCGAACGAACGGGTGATCGGCACTTTCACCGCAGTTCCGGCGAGTAAGGCATCCAGCGCGTCCCGCAAATAGCTTTGTTCTACGGCGGCAGAGTTACGACCGCCATCATCGATCCGACCCGTATAGCGCAATTGCCGCGCAGCATCAAAAAGGAAAACATGAGGAGTCGATTGGGCACCGCAAGCCTGAGTCAGAGCCTGCTTTTCGCCATCGTAGAGATACGGGAAAGTCCAACCGAAGTCCTTGGCGAAAGGGACCATCTCCTCCGGTGAGTCGTTAAACGGCGAATAGCTCAGTTCCTCACGCAACAAACTGTGCTCATTGTTACCGTTTACCGCCACCAGTGCCACCCCCTTGGCTCGGTAATCCTGATAAATTTGCTCCATCCGAGCCGCCGCCGCAACCGAATCTGGACAATGATTGCAGGTGAAAATAACACATAATGCCCTCGCATCCTTGAAATCTGCGAGCGTGTAAATTTTCCCATCCGTCCCCGGCAACGAAAACGCCGGTGCCGCGGTACCCAGCGGCAATACCTTTGGCACCTCTTGACCCCAGCCCGGTAGCACCAAGGCCGCGATCACACCTAAAAGTAAATTCAATTTCGACATACCCCTAAATACTTCAAATAGGCCCAACTTTCTGTAAAAAGTTTCACAATTCGACCCAGCCCTGCATTTGCATTCAATCTCAAAAAATCAATTGAAAGCCGCTTGTCCTGTAAAATAAAAATTTGTGATTGGCACAAATTTTGCTGCATTTTGCAATTCCGCGCCATAAACCTTGTTCGGTAACTTTTGTACCGGCTATGGCTGACGTTTTTCTCCACCAATCGCTCTCCCAGCAGCAATCGCTCGCGCCGCAGATGCGCAAGAGCTTGGAAATTCTCCAAGCGGGCACTTTGGAGCTTTCCCAATTGGTCCAACAAGCGCTCGAAACCAATCCGGTGTTAGAGGATATCACCGAGACCCTTTCCCTCGACGACGACGGTGCGGACCCCGCAGAAGCGGACTCCTTGGAATACTTGAACGAAACCGACGACGATTGGCGGGACCGTACAATTCTCGAAGGCAAAAGTGCGCCCTGGACTGACGAGGATGAGGAACGGCGTCAGCGGGTTTACGACTCGATTGTCGCGCCTGAAACGCTCCAGCAACATCTGCAACATCAACTCGATCTCTCGATGATTGAGCCTGAAATCCGTAAAGCGGCCCATGTCATTTTAGGCAATCTCGATTCGCGTGGGTTTCTCGATTTGTCCATCGAGACGCTCGGAATTCGCATGGGACTTCGCCCCGAATATTTATCCGAAGCGCTGAAGCTGATTCAGTCGTTCTCTCCCGCAGGCATCGGTGCATCTGGGATTCCTGAATCGCTATTGCTGCAATTGGAACGCCGTAGTGGCAAGGAAACCATCGAATATAAAATCGTCCGTGATCACTTGGAAGACCTCGCCCGCAAGCATCACCCACAGATCGCTCGCGCTCTCGGCACCACCGTCGAGCGAATCGCCGAAGCCGCCTCGCGCATCGGCCGCCTCACTCCCAATCCAGGTGGCGAATTCGATCCGACCGGCAATCCTTACATTTTGCCAGACGTCGTGATTGAGCGCGACGATGACGGCCGCTGGTATGCTCGCCTCACCGGTGAACACCTCCCGAATTTACGGATCAACGATTTCTATAAAGACATGATCGGTAAAAATGGCACCGATCCCAAAGCCCGCCAATTTTTGCGGGATCAAATTCGTGACGGTCGAAGCTTAATTCAAGCCATTTCACTGCGCCAAGAAACCATCCTCGCGATTGCCCACAAGCTCATCGAGCACCAAGCGTTATTTCTCAGCAAAGGCCCGCGCTACTTGCGGCCGTTGACCATGAACGACATTGCCGACGAACTCAGCCTACACGCTACCACCATCTCGCGCGCGGTCGCCGGGAAATACATCGTCACCCCACACGGCCTGATGGAAATGCGGGCATTTTTCGCCACAGGCTATCAAACCAGTGATGGCAGTGAAGTTTCTAACGCTGGCGTTCGCGAGGCAATCCAACAATTGATCAGCGCTGAAAACCAGGCCAAGCCGCTTTCCGACGAAATTTTAACCCAAGCACTTGGCCAACAAGGAATTAAGATCGCCCGCCGCACCGCCGCCAAATATCGCGAACAACTTAACATCCTTCCCTCGCATTTAAGAAAAACTTTCCGTAAGGCTCCTTAAGTCTTTGTAAACCCTTTCAAATCGAAGGACGGTCGCCAGTTTTGGATTGTCCATTTCCTCAGGTTTGAATGCGCGAGCCAAATCGCCAACCTTCAAATTGTTAAAAAACAGGGTTCTCCACGCGAAATTGCGTTGGAGTCACGCTCGTAACCGCCCGAAAAGCGCGAGTAAATGCGCTGTGATCGTAGAAACCGCATTCCAACGCGATTTCTGCCACTTGCCGGTCAGTTTCCCGCAGTAACCGAGAGGCCGCGGCGATCCGTGTTTTGGTGATCAATTGAAGAGGGGAAATCCCAAAAATCCGCTTAGTAAGTCGCGCAAACCGCGCTGCCGGTAAACCGGCAAGGGCAGCGAGCTCGGCCGGGGTAAGCGGTTCAGAAAATCCCGTTTCGAGCCGAAGCAGCGCGGCTGCCACCCCATCCGGAATTTCCTTAATCGGAATCGGTAATCTCACGTCCTTCGAAATTCCAATAATCCCACTCACTTTCCCCACGGAATCGTAAAGTGGCAGTTTAGTGGTCAAGCACCAGACCGGCTTCTGCGGTAAATACCACTGCAATTCCAACCGCTCGACAATCGCACGGCCGTTAGAAATCACGTAAGCATCCTGTTCCGCTGGAATACGACCGAAATCACCCGCACAAACATCGCATGGCCGACGTCCGAGCAGTTGAGATTTATTCCGAAGCCCATGACGTTCGACCAACGAGTCATTGACTGCCAGATAACGGCCAGCAAGGTCTTTGATGAAAAACGCGGTGTCAGCCATGTGATCAAAGAGTTGCTCTAAAATCTTCATCTCCACCTTGCCCACTGAATGGGAGTCTGTGGCAAGAAGAACTGCGGTTGTGCTGATTTTCATGGTGTCGTGCATTTCCACACCAAGACAAAAATACGTCACTCAGATATTTTAAAGTCTTAATTTTTCAAGCCAACGTCTCATTTCCTTGAAAAGTATCCTTTTAACGGAATTTAAGATTCAACAAAATTAAGATGCCAATATTCATTAACGCCGTCGCAAACTGATGAACTCAAAAATGGATCCCGAGGAAGGCCGTAACGAAACGACACTCGACGACGTCAAACAGCTTGGACTCTTTGCGGCACTGGGTAGCCTAGGATACGTATTCTGGGTGGTCGGCGGCATGGAGATGATTGAACGCTTGGCATTTTACGGCGTGCGCTCAGTTTCGACACTTTATGCAACTCGTGCGGAATCAGAGGGTGGTCTAGGCGTGACGATGGCAACCTTTGGCTGGTTACTTTTGTGTTGGAATTTGTTACAATCTTTAGTCCCGATATTCATCGGCGGACTTGCGGATCGCTACGGTTACAAAGAAACTATCTTCATTTCTACGGTAATTAAGTGCTTTGGTTACTTGCTGATGGCATGGTTTCACAGTTACTGGGGCTTTTTCGCTGGAGCGATGTGCCTCGCAATTGGCACCGCTATTTTTAAACCGGGCATCCAAGGAACCTTGATTAAAGTCAGCAACCGTCGCAATAGCTCAATCGCTTGGGGAGTATTCTACCAAACCGTCAATATCGGCGGCTGGCTCGGACCTTTGATCGCTCTACAGATGCGACACATGTCTTGGAAATACGTTTTTTACACCAACGCCGCGCTCATTTGTATCAATTTGATTCTACTCTTGATTTATAAAGAACCAGGCAAAGAAGAACGCTTGCAATATCGTGCGCTGGTCAAATCAGGGCGATTCAAGGAATCAAGTCTATTCCTTGAATCGCTTAAAGAACTCAAAAAACCTCATCTCTACCGCTACCTTTTGATATTTTCAATTTGGTGGTTTATGTTTCCAATGCTGTGGGATGTTCTGCCAAAATATATCGAAGATTGGGTAGATACCAGCACTCTCGTCACAACTCTATTCGGCCCAAATGGAACCACCAATACCCTTGCTCATTTCCTCTTGGGAATGAATGAATCTGGAAATAAAATTGAACCCGAAGGTCTGGTAAATATCAATTCAGGATTGATCATGCTGAGCTGCTTTGTCTTTGCGGGTCTGAGTGCCAAAATGCGGGCTATGAACAGTATCCTTTTAGGAACGATTTTGGTGGTCGCCGCGCTGACCTTATTCGGCCTATTTAATGCTGCCTGGCTGTGTGTTGCCGCAATGGTAATTTTCAGTGTAGGTGAAATGCTAGCTAGCCCGAAATACAGCGAATATTTAGGAAATATTGCACCAACAGACAAAAAAGCCATGTGGATCGGCTTCTCACAAGCTCCGATTCTACTCGGTTGGACCTTGGAAGGTAAAATTGGCCCCCAACTTTATCATATTTTTTCTGACAAAGACGTATTTTCACGAAAAATGCTGATCGCAAAGGGTTTTGATCCAGCAATGACTACCGTGGATGCCTTGCCCGCTGGCGAGGCATTCCATAAGTTAGTCGCATTTAGTGGCGAAAGTCCAGAAGCGTTAAACCAGGCACTCTATCTACAGAATCATGTCGGAATGACATGGTATTTATTTGCAATGATCGGTCTGATTGCAGCAAGTTTAATTTATGCCTACAGCAAATGGCTTCGCAAGCTGATGACTCCCAAACTCCCGTCTAATAACTGATTCAAGTGACCACTTTTTATGAATAGAAATACATCTACTCTTTTGTGCAGCTCTCTCGCGGTGATCGCGACCTTGGTTTGTGATTCGTTGAAAGCTCAAACCTATCTCAGCGACTCCCGCGCCGACGAGCAAACCCGTGATTCCGAGGCTCCCTTCAATTATTTCCTAACTCCCAGTGATGCACTCGGATTCATGGATTCACCGAAGGCTTTTCAATTGACTGGCGATGGCGCTTACAGCTCCTTTTGGGGTGAGCTAACCCTATGGGCTGGTACTCCGCTTAAACGCTTGAACAGTCGTGTTCGAACTCTAGATCAAGGCTCTCTACCTATATTCAATTATGGGGCACTTATCCACGGTATCGAATACCGAGTCAAAAGTTTTGCGACGCCAACCGAACTCGATCCTCAAGGTAATTTATTAGGATTTTGTCGCATCACTGCCACCAATCCCACTCAAAAGTCGCAACGCGCTGCCATCGGTGCTCGGGTTTATGAGATTGAAGGGCCTTGGCGACAACCTTTATTCGACCACACCAAACCCACATGGTGGGTCGATCGCTTCATGGATCAGGCCAAATGGCAGCCTTGGAAACTCTGGGAAGCTACCGGCGTCATCAATGGCGGAGAAGTACATCGCACCGACAGTAAACATCTAATCTGGCACTATCAACCTGGTTCATCAGGCTGGAAAACCATTGAAGCTCCTGGTAACAGCGAACCATTTGAGTTCGTAATCCAATTAGCTCCCGGACAATCTGCCTCAGTTGATATAACTATACCCTTTATCCCCGTCGCGGACGAGCGCGCTGAACAAATCAAATTGGTATCTGAGGCAAAGTTTGACGATTACCTTACTCGCAGCACCAAATTTTGGAATCAACAACTCAATCAAGAGACTGTTTTCGAAGTGCCCGAGAAAAAGGTCATGGAAATGCAAAAAGCCTCACTGATGTATGACCTGATGGCTCGCGATTTACAGGAAGATCGTAAGACCTGGATTCAAACAGTCAGTGATGTCCAATATAATCAATTTTTTTCGCGAGATGCTGCATTCATCATTCATACTTACGATATGCTGGGTTTGCCTAAAATTGCGGCGGAATGCCTTGAATACGTATTGCTGAAAGACGACCAAGGGAATCTCACCGGTTTAAGAACCACTCATCCAGATGCATGGGGGCAAGCCTTGTGGACTCTCGCCGCGCATTACCGCATTACCGGTGACCAAGCTTTTGCGGAACGAGTCTATCAAGTTGTCCCCGGGCACATTGCGAAATTGGAAGCGGAAACTGCTAAAGATCCATGGGGTCTATGGCCAGTCGCAGGACCTTACGACAATGAGCGTATCGACGGTCACTACACCGGTCACAGTTTTTGGGTGCTGCGCGGCTTGAAAGATGCGGTCGAACTCGCCAAAGCCGTCAACAAAAATGATGACGCCCTTCGATTCCAAAAATTGTATGACGAATATTTCGCCAAATTCAATTTGCACCTCAAGGCGATCACCGAACGCACCGGTGGTTACATTCCACCAGGTCTTGATGATCCTCTGGCCGGTATGGATTGGGAGAATGCTTCCGGCGGGGTTTATCCATTTGGCGTCATTTCCGCAAGTGATCCAATGGTGCTTAAAACTGTCAAAACTGTTCGTGATTTTGCGTATCAAGAGGGAATCATGACTTATGAGCACAATGCTTTCAAAGTTCGTCAATCCAAGGAACTCAAGGGTGCTGATTGGTCACAACCTGAGCATACTGTGATCCATCACTACGAAACTTTCAACGTAATCCAGACATTACTGTCCCTTGGAATGGACCGTGAAGTCATCACTGACTTTTACTCCTACCTGGTTCATACGGGTAGCACTCAAACCGGGTTTGAATATGATATCTGGGCATGGCGTGATCGAAACTTTCATAATAACTACCCACCACATGGTTGGTGTGCGGCACGCTTTAATGAATGCTTTCGAAATATGCTAGTGCGTGAAGATATGCAAAATTCAGAACTTCATCTGGCATCCGCATTGTCACCTCTTTGGTTGGAAGCCGGTCGCAGCATTCGTGTCAAAAAAGCGCCAACCGACTTCGGTTCAATTAGTTATACCATTAATTCTACCGCCAGTGGTGCAACGGTGAATTTCGATACGCAGTGGCGCAAAGCCCCAAAAAATCTAACGTTTCATATCCCTTGGTTCGTTGATTTGCAGTCAGCAGTGATCGATGGCAAAGTTGTCGAAGCCAAAGACCGAACCCTCGATTTACCTGTAAACGCTCGCCAGCTCGAGCTTAAATGGATTCGCAAATCAAACCCTGAACTGAGTTATCAGAAAGGCGTTGAACTCTACGTGGACCGTTACTGGAAAATCCAACATGGCGAAAAAATCCCAGCTTTTGATAGCCGCTGGATTTTCCCCGAGTGAAGCGCTTCAGTAATTCGTATGAATTGCGTCATTTAAATGATGTCGATTCATACGAATTTATATATTTCTAAACTTAATCTATTTGTTTTTCTCAATACCAAACATTACCTAATCTCATTCTCTCTGTATGAAAATAACTCGAATCCTTGCTTATCGTGTCGAACTTCCGCTGCATGAAACTACTTACAAATGGTCTGGTGGAAAATCTGTAACTGTATTTGATAGTACCATCATTGCAGTGGAAACAGATGAGGGTCTTGTCGGTTATGGTGAGGTCTGTCCACTGGGTCCTTTCTATCTTCCTGCCTATGCCGAAGGCGTGCGTGCCGGATTGAAAGAACTTGGGCCTCATTTGATCGGCTCTGATCCGCGGGAACTCGGCAAACTCAACCATTTGATGGATGCCGCCCTCAAAGGGCATGCTTACGTAAAAAGCGGTATCGATATCGCGTGCTGGGACATTCTTGGTCAAGCGACTGGGCTGCCAGTTTGTATCCTGATGGGAGGCCGTTATGGTGAAAATGTTCGGCTTTATCGCGCCATCTCCCAAGAGTCACCAGAGGAAATGGCGGCCAAAGTGGCAGGCTATCGCGCACAAGGCTACTCGCGTTTCCAACTTAAAGTTGGTGGCGATCCTGATGTCGACATTGCACGCATCCACGCCGTCGCCGCAGAAATCCAACCCGGCGAACGCCTTGTGGCAGATGCCAACACCGGTTGGACTCAACACGAGGCCGTTCGCGTTGTGCGTGCAGTCCGTGATTTGGATGTCTATATCGAACAACCATGCCTCACCTATGAGGAATGCCTCGCGGTCCGGCGTCTCACCGACCACCCTTTTGTTCTTGATGAAAATATTGATAATATCGATATGCTACTGCGAGCGAAAGGTGATCTTGCAATGGACCTAGTGAACTTAAAAATCAGTAAACTCGGCGGCCTCACAAAAATCAAGCAAGCACGTGATCTATGCGTCAGCATGGGAATTGGGATGACTCTGGAAGATTCATGGGGTGGAGACATTACAACAGCTGCGATCGCACACCTCGCACACAGCACCCCAGAGCAATTCCGTTTCACCAGTACCGATTTCAACAGCTACGTTACGGTTAGTACCGCTGAAGGGGCACCTCAAAGAGTCAATGGCTTTATGGCCGCCAGCACCAAGCCTGGTCTCGGAATCAAACCACGAATGGAGATCCTCGGAAAACCAGTCGTGGTTGTCGATAATCGAATGTAAGATGAGACAAACAGCATAACCCAAATAGACGAGAAATATCCGTCTATTTGGGTTTGTGTCATTCATATTCCAGAAAAAATATAACTTGATCTGATAATTCTAATTCCAAAAATCCGTTGATGAAATCTATTCTTATTCCTTTTCTTGCTCTTTGGAGCAGCACTGCCTTTGCTGGCGAGAAGCTCGCGCTTCCAACTGCCTACACCAACCGCGAGATTGAAGGTTGGAAGGTGCGTATTGATGACCGCCTGCTTAAAGACGAAGGTGCGGCTCTCGGAAAACGAGCCCTGAGACTTTTGACCGCAAAGCTAGTCGATATAACTAGCGTGGTACCAGAGAAAGCACTCAGCAAACTTCAAAATGTCACCATTGAACTGGATCTCGATTACGGCGGATTAACACCTATGCAATATCATAACGATGCAAGTTGGTTAAAAGATCACGGTTACAATGAAAATCTTGCAAGGTGTGTCCATATCCCCGTTGCCCAAGATTTTCTATCAACCTTCGACATCCGGCGTATGCCATGGGTCATCCTTCATGAATTGTCACATGCTTATCATGACCAAGTATTAGGTTACGAGGAGCCTCGAATAAAAGCGGCATGGAAAAATTTTTGTGATAGCGGTAAATATAAATCCGTTCTTACCAGCATGGGTTATACGCATGAACATTACGGCCTCACCAATCAAATGGAGTTTTTTGCCGAGATGACCGAATCCTATTTTGGATCAAATGATTTTTACCCATTTGTCGCAGGCGAATTAAAGCAAGCGGAACCCGAAATCTTTGCTCTGATGGAGGAAATTTGGGGACCATTTCCAAAACGAGACGATAAACCGGTTGCCTCTAAGCCGTAAATCTCGATTGATTCAAGTTTCCGCAGATTACTGAAAAATTAGCGATTCTAGAGAAGCTCAAATGAGGGCGAGCTCAAACTCTCAGCGAGTCCTTGGGCAAAGAGTGGTTTGGTTTAGTTCATGGAGCGCTAGGGTGTTGCAATTTTTCGGATGTGTTGATGCACTCGAGACTGCCATTTGCAGCCGTATTTTATTCACTTTGCAGTAAAGAGCTCCCCAGAAAAGCGGAGGGGAGTTCGCTGGATTTTTGGGAAGCGGGTTTTGGCGATGATTCTGGAGGGGACAAGGAAAAGGGTGGGGGACTTGTGCGGTTTTGATTGCCAGCGGCGCGCTCTGCCGTGAGTCTTCGTCTGTCTTGGATTTTATTCACTCCGCATGAAAGTCGTTGCCATCGCAAACCAAAAAGGCGGCGTGGGTAAAACCACTACCGCCCTAAATCTTTCTGCCGCACTTGCGCTGCGGGGTCAGCGGGTGCTGTTGGTCGATCTCGACCCACAGGCAAACTGCACCAGTGGTCTTGGGATTGAGCCCCCGGAGGGTTGTAGCATGTATCCAGTGCTGCTCGGCGAAACCACTGTCGCCCAACAAATTTTGGCCAGTGGCCGCGACAATCTGTCGTTGTTGCCTTCGGAAATGGACCTTGCCGGGGTGGAAATTGAGCTTGCGCGCAGCGATGATCACCTCACGCGGCTGCGGATTATTTTGCAAGCACTCAAGCCTAACGATCTTTTTGAATACTGCATTCTCGACACTCCACCCTCGCTCGGGGTGCTGATGACTTCAGCGCTCGCCGCTGCCGATGAAATTCTAATTCCGCTGCAATGTGAGTGGTTCGGCCTTGAAGGTTTAGCGAAAATCGTCCATGTGATCGATCAAATCCGCGGTTCGGATGCCAATCCCGGAATCAAACTCGAAGGGATTTTGATGACGATGTATGATGGCCGCACCCTGCTTTCACGGCAAGTGGTCGAAGAGGTTTCAAAGTTTTTTCCGGACCAGATGTATCGGACGATGATTCCGCGGACGATTCGGATCGGTGAGGCGCCCAGTCACGGGAAAACCATCTTTGAACACGATGGCAGTGGTCTGGGGGCTCAAGCTTATGGTGCAATGGCTGACGAGTTTTTAACGCGTCATGGTGTCAGTGGATTTGCGACGTCCAAAGGCTGAAGTTCCGCGTCGAGAGGGAGTCATGGTGCGCAGTCCTGCAAACTTGCTCCGATCTCTGGTCTTGCATCTTGTGCCTCGAATCCTAATTCTCACTCTTCTTGACTATGCTGCTCCTCGAATTTGAAAAACCTGCTGCCGAACTCGAACGCGAGCTCGAGAAACTTCGCTCCAAATCGGCTTCACAAAATATCGATATGTCGGCGGAAATTTCGATGATGGAGAGCAAACTTGCCGAAACTCGGGCTGCAATTTACAAAAATCTAACTCCGTGGCAGCGGGTCCAGATCGCTCGTCACACGAACCGTCCGTTCATGCTTGATTACGTTTCGCTGGCTTTCACCGATTTTTGCGAGCTCCACGGAGATCGTCACATCGGGGATGACGCTTCGATGCCGGGCGGATTTGCCCGGATTGGCGGTCGGCGAGTGATCGTGATCGGTCACCAAAAAGGCCGGGATACCAAGGAAAACCTCAAACGTAATTTCGGCAGTGCTCATCCCGAAGGCTACCGCAAAGCGATGCGCTTGATGAAAATTGCGGAAAAATTTGGTTTGCCGGTGATCACTATGATCGACACTCCGGGTGCCTTTCCTGGGATTGGTGCGGAGGAGCGTAACATCGCCGAAGCCATCGCCTTCAATCTGCGTGAAATGATGCTGCTGAAGGTGCCGGTTATCGCCATCGTTCTTGGCGAAGGTGGTTCCGGTGGTGCGCTCGGAATCGGCGTCGCGGACCGCGTGATTATGTTGGAAAATGCTTATTATTCGGTCATCAGCCCCGAAGGATGCGCCGCAATTCTATGGAAGCACCGCAAGCATGCGCCAGAAGCGGCGGAGGCGATGAAATTGGTTGCACCTGATTTGATGAAGCTTGGTCTCATTGACGACGTGATCGCTGAACCTACGGGCGGGGCCCACCACGATCATCTCAGTACGGCGGCGGCTTTCCGCGACAAGGTGCTCGGTCACATCGAACACTTGCTGACGCTTTCCACCGAGCAGCTGCTTAACGAGCGCTATGCCAAATTCCGTAATTTTGGCGAGTGGCAGGGGAAATGAGCCCGGTGCTAAACAGCTTTCCGGTTGACATCCCAACTCTTACTTCTTCACTTCCTTCAATGAATCGCAAACTACGCATGGGCATGGTGGGCGGTGGACGCGGAGCCTTTATCGGCGCAGTTCATCGCATGGCAGCAAACCTCGACGGTAAAATCGAGCTGGTCGCCGGTTGTTTCTCCTCGGATCCTGAGAAGTCGAAACTTTCTGGGGCTGATCTTTTTCTCGACCCGTCGCGGGTCTATCGTTCGTACGCGGAAATGGCCAAAGCTGAGGCGGCTTTACCGGCTGCCGAGCGCATCGATTTTGTGAGCATTGTCGCTCGCAATGACCTCCACTATCCGGTAGCGAAAGCATTTCTTGAGGTCGGTATCCACATCGTTTGTGAAAAGCCGTTGGCGTTTTCGCTGGCGGAAGCCAAAGAGCTGAAGCAACTCGTCGATCGGTCTGGTTTAGTTTTTGCGCTGACTCATAATTACACGGGTTATCCGATGGTAAAGGAAGCGAAAGCGATGGTAAAAGCCGGTAAATTAGGGCGGATTCTCAAAGTTATCGCGGAATATCCCCAAGGCTACGCGATCAGTTCTCTCAAAGAGCAGGAAACGGGTGCGATTTCCAACTGGCGGACGGATCCGAGCGTTGCCGGAGTTTCTAACTGTATTGGTGACATTGGCTCTCATGCTGAAAATCTCGCGCGCTACATCACTGGCCTTGAGCTTGAACAAGTTGCGGCAGATCTTAATACTTTTATTCCAGGTGGAAAACTGGATGACGATGGCAGCATGCTGGTCCGCTATCAAGGTGGGGCTCGTGGCGTGTTGTTCGCCTCACAGATTTCCACGGGTGATGAAAATAACCTCAATATCCGCGTTTATGGCACCGATGCCTCCATCGAGTGGCATCAAGAGCATCCGAATGAGCTGGTTGTGAAATTTGCCGATGCCCCGCGCCAAATTTGGCGGCGAGGCAACAGCTACAATGGCTCGCAAGCGACGAAATATACCCGGTTGCCATTTGGTCATCCCGAAGCTTTCATCGAGGCTTTTGCAAACGTTTATCTGGCGGCCGCAGAAGCGATTACCGACCATCTGGCCGGCAACTATCCGCGAGCCGAGGGTTATGATTTCCCAACCGTTGCCGACGGTGTTGAAGGAATGGCGTTCATTGAAGCTGCGGTGGCGTCTTCTAAGGAAAACGCTGCGTGGAAGCCGGTTCACGGCGCTTGAATTTAAGGTGCGGCATTTCAAACGCCGCGGCACTCAGTCACTCAGTCCTTTTACCAGAGTCGTGATATTGAGACGGAACATCTCGAGGTAGCTCAGGTTGCCGGTTCCATCGGCGATTAAAATACCGCCTAATCGGATGCCGGTGTCGGAGGTGAGAGTTTTGAGAATCTTTGGATTTGATTCTTTTTCCGGAAAAATCGCTGCGACGTGATTTTTCTGGAGGTCTGCAACTAATGCGGCGAGTTCTGTCGGGCTGGGCATTTGTTCGTGGCTCATCCCCTGTACCGGATGCGGCTGGAAGCCGAAGTCTTTGCAGAAGTAATTGAATGCAGCATGGGCAGTGGCGAGATGCCGCCGGTCACGTGGAATCTTTGAAATTTCGCGTTTCGTCCAGTGCTCTAATTCGTCGAGCTTACTGCGATAGTTGGCAGCATTTTTACTGAAAATAGCCGCATTCTCGGGGGCGGCAGTGGCGAGAGCCTCGGCAACAATTCCCGTTGCGCGTCGAAATAAGTCGATCGAGTGCCACCAATGGGGGTCTTGTCCATGCTGAGGTCGGTGAGTGGATTTCTCATTCCTTTCGCCCTCACCTGCGAGTGCGGGAAGACTGGCCCCGACTTCAATCAACACCGCTCGACTCGCGATGATCGGTCTCAGTTTCGGCAGGTAGCCTTCGAGCCCCATTCCGGCTGCCAAATAGAGCGTCGCGCCCTTGGCTTTTTTTAGATCTTCAGGTTTAGGCTCGAAGTGATGAGGGTCACCGTTGGCCCCGATCAGATCAATGACTTTGACTTGCTCGCCGCCGATTTGTCGGGCCAAATCTCCTAACAGTGGATGCAATACCGCGACTTCTAACTCGGCTGCGGCAAGCGGTACCAAGCCCAACAGCAAGGTCGCGATGAATGGGCGAAACATGGCGGCAAGGTGCTTGGATTTTTCGACTTAGCAAGTGAATTGCATTAAGTGCGCTCTCACTTAAAAATCGCCATCACTGGGCGGTGGTCGGAGGCAGCTTGCCACTCCGAATCATCGATGATTTTAGCAGCAGGGAAATCCACTTCGTGGCGCAGAACTCGACTCACGAGGATCAAATCAATGCGCGAATAAATCTCGTGCAGAGCCCAATGGTAGGTCCAAGTTTCGTGGTGTGAGTCGTTTTCGGGAATTATCGTGAGGTCGTTGGGACTGCTGGAGTGAGCGGTGAGGGTTTTAAGCGCGGGGC
>JAYWAR010000064.1:0-6711 GCA_043782285.1 Akkermansiaceae bacterium
AGGGATGTCGTGTGAATCTCATAACCCTGCGCAAACCAGATCTCCAGCAATCCGCCGTGAAACAGGTCGATCAACAGGTTCGCATCATGCACTAGAATCTTCATGAATCAGCGGGTTCAGGCGAAGGACTCCTTGAAAATCTGACGGAATTGCTCAAGCGGCACGCCCAACAGCGCGGCTCCGCGGGAACTGCTCACGACCCCTTCCGCCACGCATTGCAGAACCATCTGGCGCATTCGACCATGGCTTTCGCTGTCCTCGAACATCTCGTCACCCGGTTCACCGACCTCCCGTTTCCTCCAGCCGCGGATGCCGGCCTGCATGAAGAACCGCTCGTAAACCGCCTGGCTGATCAGGTCCAGGCGGGAGGCCCGATACATGATCGCCATCATGGAGACCCCGAAGTAAGTTTTCAGTTCCAACAGCTCACCCAGGGAGATCCCGCTTCGGCGGCCGCCAAACATCGTTTTGAAATGCTCTTCGGGCATCAAGAATGCCGAGGCGAATGGCTTCACCAGTTTTTCCTGATCCGCCTCCGGAAGGCTCTCCGGAATGGGTAGCACGATATGCCCCAGCTCGTGGGCCAGCGTCATCCGCTTGCGCGGCACGTTCCGGCCCAGCCAGCTTGCCACGACGATGATCGGCTCGCCGTTCGCATCGCAGGAAAATCCATCGAAGGCTGAGTCGTCCGTTTCCACCTCATGCACCTTGATCCCCTTCAGCTCGATGAATTGCTGGAGGTTGGGAATGGGATCCGTTCCCAGATTCCATTTGCTCCGCAGCTCCAGGGCGAAGCGTTCCACGTCTTCCTCCCGGGTGATTTCCTCACCCGCAAAGGGCGGCGCATACGGAATTCTCGCGTTCAGTAGCTCCTCCAGCTCCAGATAGCGTGAGAAAAAGTCGCGGGCCTTCTCCTCAATCGCCTGCCGCCTGCCGACTCCCAAGCTGGCTTTCCGCCGGAAACTCAGACCCGAAAACTCCACCTCGTAGGACCGGAAAAAGAAATCCGCGGGCTGTTTGAGCACCTCCACCAAGCGGGCTAAAACGGCACCATCCGGCATCGTTTCTCCCTTTTCGTAGCGCGAAAGCATCGTGTGTGACGGCACTCCTCCCAAGGCTTCGGAGAGCTCGCGAAACGACAACCGGGCGATCTTTCGAGCTTGGCCTAGACGACGGGAGAAGGTTTGGAGCACCTCGGACATGTTTACATTCTAAAAATTAAAAACCCGCCTGTAAACTTCGATTCCGTCTTTTTTCCGCCCATTGAGTCCACCTCCGCACGCCCGGCAGGTCGGATGATTGTCCGGGTCTGGCCGGGTTGCTAATGATGGAAACCGAGAGCTTGATTGGAATTCAGTGGCTTGCGGATCCGCTGGTGATCGATGCGTCACGGCATTCATGGCCGGGTTTGGCCGGGTTCCGCAGGATCGGAGAGCATCGCACGCGCGACTTTCGTCATTCGGTCTTTGAATTCGTTGAAGCTCAGCATGTCAATCCTCTGAACATCCACCACGCCAGCGACCACCAGATCGGCCAAGTCATCCGCGCCCCTTGGATGAGCATCTTGGATGACATCTTGGATAGCGGTCAGTTGCTTCTTTGCCGAATCCGGGCTGTTATCGTTGCCGGAAATTTCCTCGAAACGCGCGCAATTCTGATACGGTTGCGTTTGCAACGCGCAGATCAACCACGCTTCGCTTTTTGGCTGCGGCACCATCGGCACGCCGTATTCGTAGCCCTCTGCCAGAAAACCGCTCCGCATCGAATTCACTTTGTCAGCGCGTTGTGAGCGGTCGTCCGAGTTCGTTCCATCGGCATCGCGAAATAGGACCGCACCGATCGGAGTTTTTCCCGATTGCCAAATTTGCTTCGCGAGTCTTGCGATGGCCCTGGCGTTCTTGAAAAAATAGGCCGTCTCCTGCCCACGATCTCGATCCGGTAAGGCAAAGCCTCCGCGAAGGCCTCTCGTGAGTCGGCCCAGTTCCGATTCGGAGAGAAAAAGCATCGTGCCTGAGTCGGCGGGGCTGAATCCCCATTCGTTTTCCGCGATGCAATCAATCATCCGGCCCATCGCTCCCCATTTCACATCGGCTGATGGCACAGGCACTTCTGCTGACGCGGAGGCTCCGATGTCCGTCGGTCCCTCGCCGGAAACAAGGAGGATCACTCATTACCTCCTTCGTCTTTGGCCAGGTTTTCCGACAGCGCGGTGAGATCTGTATCGACGAATACCTCGCCCGGCCCGAGAGCATTCAATTTCCAATCCACTTGCTTCAGCTCGAAAAAGCGTTTCGCATGAGTTGCTCCGCGGTGGTCCTTGTAGAGAAAAATGACTCCTTCGCGGGCCTTGTCATCAGGGAGATAGTTCAGGATCAGCGGGCTGTGGGTGGTCACGAAAACCTGCCGATATGGTGAAATCTCAAGTAGGAAATCCATCAGAAGTTTCACCAGTTGCTGATTCACGCCATTCTCGATCTCATCGAACAACACGACGGAATGCGTCGTAAATGCTTGCGACAAGATTCCGATAATCCGTAGTAAACCGTCATTGAGTTGGGTGGCACCAAACTCCGAAGTCCCAAGGTAGCGCTCCTTCACCCGCAGATCTTTCCAGCCTGCCCGCAAGCTCTTGATCTGAAGGTGCTCCAAATGTGGGTAAAATTTCCGCAGTCGAAAATTGAGTCCGTCGATGGACTCCTTACTGAGTGTGCTAAGAAACGCTGAGAGCTTTTCCCCGCCGAGGCCCACATCGCCGGCCGTCTTCGCCCGCTTGCGCATCAGATGGGGCGAAAGCAACTCAAGCGACTTGAGTCCTTCCATGCCTGCTTTCAAGGACTTCAGTGCTGGGTGTAGCTTATCCAGTTTCAATGCTGATAAGATGGAACCCTCATATTCAAACGGAATTTCATCGTGCCGAAACTCGGGTTCCAAGTTTCCATTTAATGCGACTAGCCCCTTAGCTGTTACGGAAAGAATCTGAGATTTGTTATTATTCAGGACCACCATCTCGTTCGTGCAACGCTTAGTCGCAATGTTATACCTCGCCCACCAGTAGATTTCCCCATGTTCCCTGTCGTTCCAAGTGAGTGCGAAAGGGATTGTTCTCATGTGGATGGAAGGTAAGGAGGTGAGAAGGTCCACTGCCTTCCAATCCCGTGACTCAAGCCATTCCGTTACATTGCCGCTCACAAGCTGTCCCAGAAAATCGAATGCTTGGAGCAGCGTGGATTTACCCGAGCCGTTCAATCCTACTAGCACCGTCAGCGGCGCAAGTGGCGGCCCTTTTTCGCTTGGAAACCAAAAGTCTTCCAGTGATTTAAAATTTTTGATGTGCAGGCGGGTGATCATGACGATGTTTCAGATGGAAAGTGAGAAGAGCGGTGCAGCGACATCATGGCTTGAAGAAAACCGCCTTGTCGAGTTGCCTCCAGAGGAAGGAAATGAAGCTAAGGATGTCCATGGCGTCGTCCTTGCTGATCGGCCAGTCCAAGGCGGTTTCATGCGCGTGGGGATTTCGTATGGCCTGCATGAGGCCGGCGGAGAGGAACTTGATCCCGTCCTGGACGTTGCGGTCAGTGTCCGTCCGGCAGGGGGTGACTTTCAGCACTCCTTTGTCGGCACCCCATACTTCCAACATGAGCGCTTGCCCGTCCTTACTGGTTTGAGCCTTGTCCTTTACCGCGTTGTTGTAGGCCTTTGCGGATTCGAAAACGGCATGGAAGTAGTGACCTTGAAGAAACAGTGACCGCGAGTGCTTGAACACCTCCTGGTGGAAACCTCGGGAACTAAATTCTGGCTCACTGCCCAATCCTTTGCCCGGACCGAGTATGCCTTGGCTGCGGAGAATCCGATCCAGTTCGGGTTTTAATTTGTCCGGGGTAAGCGCCTGGCAGAAATCAATGAGGAGCTTGCGTCGTAAGTCACCATCCATTTCTTCACGCGCCAGCGAGAGAACCCAATCAAAGATCAGCTTTGAGCACTTCGAGGTGATCGAGGGACTTGGGAAGTCTTCTTTATGGAAGCGAAACAAGGCCGCTGCGTGCCTGCCGATCTCGTTGACGGTGCTGTCATACTTCAGCAACTCGCCGACCGAGGTGGCGATCATTCGATAGTTTGGCTGTTGGGTGATTGGCATCGAGTTACTTGAGGTATTTTTTCGTGCTGCTCTTGATCTCCTCGTGAAGAACCTTCCAGTGTCGACGAATCTGCCGTTTGATGGCAGGGCTTTTCAAATCACGGGCGGCACGGTAGGCATAGGAAGTGAAATTGTGCCTGCCAACGTAACTGTAGAGCACATACAGTTTCCTGGTGTGCATCGGACGTTTTGTCTTTTTTGCAGCGTTGTGCTTCCTCATCGTTTGGCCCGCCAAACGAACGCCACTGCGCATCTTGGCGTAGTAGCGCGATATGCCGACTGTGCGAATCAGCACGCGGGAACCGTCGAACACGAATCCCAAATATGACAGTGGCTTATCAAGGTGGACATTCTCACCAGTTTTTTGGAATTGATGCTGAGTCGTCTTTTCCTCCTGAATTTCCAAGGCAAGTTCCGTGATCTTGTTCTGGACGAATTCAGCGACGTCATCGGAACAGGATGAAGGAACCGCGACCAGAATGTCGTCACAATACCTACGATAAATGCCGCCACGTTCGTCAACCCAGGCCGCAACCGCTTCATCAAAATCCAGCAAGTAAATATTCGACAATACAGCGCTCATTGGTGAGCCCTGCGGAATCCCTTTCCCGGAAGTGTTTTTACCGATCAGGCCAGCTCCGCGAATCAGAGACCGAAACTCTCCAGGCTCACAAATGTTCCGCCGCCCTCCAGCACGCGGGTTGTGCTTGCTGATCTTCATCGCTTCGAACGCAGCATTCCGGTGGACGAACGCGTATGAGGTCAGCGATTTAAAGACCGCGAAGTGGTCGTTTTGCAATCGAGTCTCGCCAGTGATCTGTTGCCACGCTGTCTTGAGACGAGAATGTTCCAGTCGGTCGAAGAATGATGTGATGTCAAAGGCATAGGCTGACCCGTCACCGCAATTTTTTATCCAATCAAAGACCTCTCCTGCATGGTCGATATTGCTTTTGCCAGAATTAGGGCGGAATGCAGTGACACACGGAGAGAGTCCCTTCGCATGCAGGCAGGCCTCGTAAAGCTCCGTTAGTTGAGCGCCATACCACGAGTAGATTGCCGCGTCCTTGTGCGCGGCGTAACAGATGGGACGCACCTTAGGACGCTCCGTGAAGCAGCCTTTGCTATTCTCTCTGGTTCGGATGATTTCGATGTCGTGGCGGAGAAACGGAAGAAATTGCCATTTGGCTACAGTCTCAGGGGACGTAGCGATCGCCTTAGCCGTGCGGATCTTTACGGGCTCGTCAAAGTGGAGATAGCTCCTTGGGGCAAACGGTGATTTGGAACGGCGTGCCATGGCTCAGCTTAACTGGGGGAGGTGAAGGTGGAGGCTCTCCGAGATTCCCTCCCCCAGTTCGCTGGCGGCAAAATGCCAGCCGTTATTGCCGGCTTGCGCCGACTGAGCCTCAGCATAAAGCAGATGCTGTATAGTATCCGTGATCAAGTAACCTCGATTCACATGAACATCACTGTCCAAATAAATATCGGCACCCTGATTCTCGCTTTCGCGATCTTCGGGATTGACTTTGCAAACGAATTCCCGACCCCCAAATGAGGCCAGCGGCGTTATTTTTGTGAAGTAGCCGATCATGTCAAGTTCACTTTCTATCCAAGATCAACCCCAAGGAAACGATGCTCCGCCACCGTCGCATCCAGCACGGGGTCCAGCATCCACGGTTTCTGATTCACCTTATCCGGTGGCGGCTCGGTGGTGGTGACGATGTATTGGAAGCCGATGTTTTCGCCGCAGGCTTCTTCGAGGGCTTGGGCGGCTAGGAAGAGGGAGCTGTAGATGGGAGCTGCCAGGTCGGCTTCGCGGGGGCTGTCGTGGAGGAGGAAGCGGGGGTGGTGGCCGGTGCCGTGGAATTGGCTGAGGGCGAGGGACGCGAGGTCGAAGGCGAGGAGTTTGGTGAGACTGAGGGCCGCGCTGTCGAAGGAGCCGTGGAATTCGAGTTTGGGTTCGAGGGTTTTGTCGCCGACGAGGTCGATGCGGCCGGTGACTTCCTTGCCGAGCATGGCTTGGACGATGGCGTTGTAGAAATCGCCGAACTTGGCTACTGCATCGCGGTGGCCGCGGGCGTGGGCTTCGATGGTTTTGTCGAGCTTCGACTTGGCGGCGCTGAGGTCCTCCAGTTGTCCGGCGAGTGACGTGAGGTTTTCTTCCGCGGCGATGTAGGCGCGGTAGGTGGCTTCGAGGTCGGCGGCGCGGTTGCGGGGTGCGGAGAGTTCGGTGAACTGGGCATTCAGTTCCTTGCGCCGGGCTTCGGTGGCTCGTTGGGCTATCTGGAGCGCGGCTTCGCGGATTTTTAGATCGGTTTGGAAAATTTGGAGCTGTTCTTCCAAGCGGGCGAGGCGGTCCTTCTCCGGGCCGACGGAAGCGACGATCTTCTGGGTCGCCTGCTGAACTTCGTCGTCATCCGGGCGGGCGGTAATGCAGGGGCAGCCGTCTCGCCGGGCGATGGGGATTGGCGTGGAGCAGTAATCGCGGAAAGGAAAATAGCGGGTGGTTCCGGAGAGATGCTTGGCGTCGCTCGCCTGTTTGCTGGTCACGGCGACGGTTCCCTGTTGGGCGGCGATGT
>JAYWAR010000065.1:0-18081 GCA_043782285.1 Akkermansiaceae bacterium
GAGGTGGATTTCAATCATTGCGTAAGCCAAGCATGATAGGGTGCCGTAGCATCATGGGAAAGATCCCCTTTCCACAAATCTTAATGCGCGGCAGTATAGAAGAAGTAGCACTCCTACTGAGCGGATGAAAAACCCCCAATTTTCCATCTTTCGGCTTCGCATCAAGCGCCTCATTCAAAGGCACTCAAAAACCACCCCCGTTTCTTTTTTAGGATTATTTTTTGGGTCGTAGCCGAACCCGCCAGCAGTTGAGTCCGAACCACGCGGCTGCGGCCAGCGCGAGACCGCTCAGGAGGAGGGCCCATTTACCCACAAATTGCGGATATTGAGATAGATTGAGGCCATCCGGTTTCAATGAGATCAGCTTTAGTCCGAAGCCGAGAAGACTTGAGCCGCTGGTGGTGAGCAGCAGGGAAATAAGAACTCGGCTGGAGTTTAAACCGATACGTGTGAGACCTTGGGTAAAGCCCAGCAGCACTACCATCCAGACCCACCAAGAAATGACCCGAGCCAGGGAAAGTTCCGCCGCGTAGCGGAATGTTTCGGTGAAGGGTGAAAAAACCACTCTCCAGATCGATGGTGGCCCGAGGTAGCCTGCCACGACTGGAATTACGTCTGAAGTTCCCCGCTCGCGCAGTTTTTGGATGACTTGGTCAGACTTGCTGATTTGAGTGCCTTTAGGAGATGCTGGGTTACGAATTACCGTCCAAGTGCGTGAAACACCGCCCCAGCCGTGCCAGTCGGATGAAGCAACCAATGCGACTCCGCGTTCACGGGCTACGTTAACAATTGCTTCGCGGACATCGCTTGGAAGGTTTGGGTGACCGAAGTTGGCGATCTCGAATCCGTCGATGCCAGCATCCGCAAGCATCTGTGCCTCATCAGGGCGAAGTTTGTAACCCATCGCGATCATGGCTCCATGCTGATTTTGATGGATGTAATCGATAAAGCAGGATGGGAAATCCTTATGATGCCGATTCAAGTGATTTTGATAGTCGGACTTCAAGCCCAGTGCGAGCCAATGCCCGCCGCTTCGTGAAAATAAAAACTCCTGCCCCGTGATCACTCCCGGAGTGGATGCTGGTGGATTCAATTTATCTCGTTCAGTATTGAATGCTCCGGCCGGATATCCATGTTCTGAAATTGCCACAACGTTGAATCCGGCTGCCGCGTGATTGGCGAGGCTCTCTGGTCCTGAGACTAGTCCGTCATGGGAACCGAACGTGTGGGAATGTAAATCGGCGACAAGAGTATGCGGATCATCGACGACCAAACGCCAACCCGGAATGCGTACCGCTAAGGTGAAGCAAAACCAGAGTAATATCACGGAAAGGCTGATGCCTGCCGTAGCCGCCGCTCTGAGGATTCTGATCCCGAGGGATGAGGGTTGTTGTGTCTGGAAAACGCCGAGAAAACGCCATGCCGCGGCGGCGATAACTACCCAAATTAGGGTCGATAAACAGGCTAAGCGGTAGTCTGGTGCTCCGGCCAAAATATGCAGTGGAGCCATCAGCGGCTCGACCATTGCGAGATGTCCCGGGAACTCCAGTCGGATGCCGGGTATGACGGAATAATCGCGGGCATCGAAGGGACCTTGCGGATGGATCGGAAGCGCGGCACATAAACTTAGTAAAATCAGGAATGTTGCTCCAGCTCGAAGGGTAAATTGATGCAATCGGTTTTGAGCAATCATGACGAGGTTGCTAATTTTGGACAGGTACGAGGCCGGTTGAGCACTGCGGATATCACTCGGCTTGGCATAGATAAATCTGGAATCGGGTCATTTCCCTTCCTTGATGCATGGACCAAAAGTCGTCCACGATTTGGCACTTTGGAAATTCACGCCGTACCGACTCGGGTGGAGGGCTGGTCTTGTTCGTAACAAATAAAACCCGGGTATGTTCCTTGGGATGATAAGTTGGCCACAACGTGAATTGGTCTTGGCCGTAGGGCTTTTCCGGAAGGTAGGTGATGGGATGATCTGGAAGATAAAATTGCATTATACTCGCCTGCGAATAGTGATTTCCGATCAGCAGCGTCGGCTGGTAACGCTTACGTGCTCGTTGAACGTGTGCCGCGAAATCCTCCCATCCCCGAGCCCGCCGGAGTGGTTCGAGTTTGTTCGGAAGGTGTAGGAAATCGGTGTTGTGAAACACGATGGTCAGGAGCAATGATAGTCCTACCGCTATTCCCGTAATCCAGCGCCAACTTGGCTTGCGAGCAATGAGATCCTGCCAGAAAATCGTCAGGATTACTGTTCCAGCCAACAGTGCCGGTGCCGGCCAATTTTCTTTACCCGCGATGTTGATGCTGAAAAATCCGAACACGGCATAGACCGGCAGGAAGTGACTTAATAGGAAGTGCGTCTCAAGTTCATTGCGATGTTTCCGCCATGCGTCGGCCACGGCAACGATCAATCCTATTCCGATGAGAGGTGATAATACCAAGATCTGACCGCCGATAAATCGCAATAACTCCAGCGGATGGATTTGGAATGAGTGTTCCACGCCACTGCGGGAATGCAGCGCTGCGACATGAACCCAGTCAGTTTGTAGGTTCCACCACAGTAAGGGTAAGATCGTGATGAGAAACGCGAGGCCTGCGACGATGCTTTGCCGACTGAAGAACAAAGTCCGATGTGATTTAGACCCGAGTAAGAACAACGCGATGGAAATGATTTGCAGCCCGTTGGTAAACTTGGCGAGAAAGCCCAGACCGATGATTGCGCCGAGACCTGCCCATTGCCAGATTTTGCGGGTGTGAATTGCAGTCCAAAACACGTTCATCCCCCAAGCCCAAAAAAAGAGGCTCAGAACGTCAATCGTCATCAATAATGAGCCGACAGACAACAGAGGAACAATGTTTACCAGAATCAGGCACCATAAAGCCGTGCGCTCGCCACCGATCCGTCGTGCTAGTGTAAAAAGTTGCCAACCGGTGCAAGCACTGAACAGCACGGCAAAAAAGCGGACTCCGAAAATGTTGTCTCCAAATAAGCGAGTTCCGAGTGCGATCACCCACGCGATGGCGGGTCCCTTATCACGATAAGACGCCGCTAAATGCTTTGACCAAACCCAGTAGTAGGCCTCGTCGGCAACAAGATCAATGTGAGTCGAATACCACCATCGTAAGAGGCTGGTGCTGATTAAAATTGCGAGCGCGGCACGCAAATAATTCTGATTTTCAGAGGGGTTTTCTTGGGAAACTGGAGATAAAAGCGGAGTGACTGGCATGTGAATCTAAATGTATTTTCATAAAGATATCATGAGAATACGATGAGGACGTCATCAACGCTTCGGAAGCGGTGGATTCGGAAGCTTGGTGTTGGCGCGCTTCAGTTCGGAAATAATGTAGAGTGGGCGCTGTTTGACCTGCTCGTAAGTACGGCCTAAATATTCGCCGAAGATCCCGAACATCAAGAGTTCAATCGTCCCGAAGATGGTGATCGCGGCCATGATCGAGGTCCAGCCGTGGACCAGTTCTGCCCCATAAACAAAGTGATCAAACAACACCCATAGAATATAACCGATGAAAATGCAGAATAGTAGGAGGCACAGCAAATAGGCTAAGCGCAGTGGCGCGTATGACATGGATGCGATGCCATCGAAGGCGAGTGCCAGCATCTTATGGAGTGGGTAATGAGTTTCCCCCGCTGCCCGGTCACCTCGATCAAAGAAAACTTGCGTCTGCGGAAATCCGATCCAAGGAACCATTCCCCGCAAGAATCGATGTGACTCGCCCATCCGGGAAAGTTCGATGACTGTACGTCGGCTCATTAGCCTGAAATCGCCGGTGTTCCGGTGAACCTTGACCCCGCTGATTTGCTCAATGAGTCGGTAAAATAATTTTGCGGTGAGTGTTTTGACTAAGTTTTCATTGCCGCGGGTGACGCGGGTGGCGTAAACCACGTCATATCCTTCAAGATATTTGGCCACCAATTGCGGCAAGATTTCGGGTGGATCTTGTAAATCAGCGTCCATCGAGATCACCACGTCGCCGCGGGCTGTTTCAAGTCCAGCAGCTAAGGCTAGCTGGTGGCCGAAGTTTCGCGAAAGGTTAACGCCCGCGTAGCAGGGGTTGTGGTCACAATGTTGGGTAACCATGCCCCATGTCCCGTCCGTGCTGCCGTCGTTAATCAGCACGACTTCGACGGGTCCATAAGTGTGCTGTAGTTCCTCAATCACTCGGTCGAGCTCGATCAGCAGTAGCGACAATACGAGCACTTCATTATAAACTGGGATCACAATCGAAATCGTCAGTTTATTTGCTACCGCACACGCAGTTTGGGGTTGTTCGGAGGTCATCATTAAAATTTTGGCAAGACTCGATTCAAGTGAGGTGACCTGAGGACCTTCTTCAAGATGGATCAACTCGTGACATTGCTTGAGAAGACTTTCACTCAAATCGCTTGATGTTTTTAAGGCCACTAAAAATTAAATTTAAATTTACAATTAATATAGCTTTTCGGTCTCTTTCGCCCAGAAACTATGAGTCATGAGAAATTTAACCGCGAGGTGTTTCTTAAGATCCGTCTCTGATCTGGACAGGCGAGGGAGACTGTCACCAGACTGCGACAAGCCTATGCGCAATTCGGACCGCTCCATCAAGCAACAGTCGTTTTTGAGATACTTGGCTGCGGCGATCGTGCTGTGGTTACTGAATGTGACTGGTGTGTTGCACGGGTTGGTCCCATTGTGCAGGGCGCGCTATTCTTGAGTTTTTGGATCTGATGAAAATACTCCGCTCATTGACCAAAGCCGTCCGCAATGTCCGAAATTTTTTCGCGGCGGAACGGGTGGTGCTGGCACCCTTTATCCACGATTTGCGGTATTACAATCTCGCGAAATTTAGGCATGACGCATGGGCGGCAGCGAACGTGACGGTGCTGGCGCTGGCACAAGGAATTGCGTTTGCGGCGATCGCGGGCTTACCGGTGGTGTATGGGATTATCTGCACGGCGGTGGCGGCCTTCGTTGCGCCTTTATTTGCCGGCTCGCGCCATACGGTGCTTGGGCCAACTAACGCGACTGCGTTCATGTTATTTAGCTTTTTTTCGGTGAATCCGGCCTTGAGTGGACGGTGGGGGGAGTTGATGCCGTTGCTGGTGCTGATGGTGGGGTGCATCGCGACAGTGGGTGCGGTGTTGCGGGTGGCGGATTTGCTTCAATATGTCTCGCGCAGTGTGTTGGTCGGCTATATTACAGGTGCGGCAATTTTGATCATGGCCAATCAATTGAAACCGTTCATGGGCTTGTCTGCTTACATCAGCGATGAAGCGTCCTCGACTTTTGCGGGCTTATTGTTCGGTTTGGCGAAGGCGCTGCCGCATACTCAGTGGGTGGCAGTGCTGATTGGGACTGCGACTTTGCTGGTTTATGCGGGGCTGCGGCGGTGGCGTCCCTCGTGGCCAGCCTTTGCGGTGGCGCTGCTGATTTCCTCGGGGATTTTTGGAACTCTGATTCGGATGGGATTTGGGCCGTTTAAGGGGGCGCAAACATTCGTGACGTTCAGTTTTCACGAGTTGATGTTTAAAATGCCGCATCTGTTGCGAGCGGGTATTTTTGCCGATATCTCGACCTTGTTGAGTATCGCACTGGCGATCGCTTTCTTGGCGTCCCTGGAAAATACGTTGATGGCTAAGACCTTGGCCTCAAAAACCGGTGACCGCCCAGACGTCAATCAAGATATGCTGGCGGTGGGCATGGCCAACTTGGCAAGCGCCGTGGCGGGTGGAATGCCGGCATCGGGCTCGTTAACGCGCTCGATGTTGAATTACGAATCCGGAGCGCGGACGCGGTTTGCGTCGTTATTTTCCGGGATTTACACCATGGCGTCGGCAGCTTTGATCGCGGCATCGGTGGGGTGGGGATTTCCTTTAATCGATTATGTGCCGAAGGCTGGGTTGGCGGCTTTGGTGATCGCCTTGTCATTTTCGTTGTTCAATCTCCGGCACATTCGGATCTGTCTGCGCTCGACCGCCGATGATGCCGCGGTGTTGGTGATTACCTTGATTGCCACCTTGTTAGCTCCCTTACATGTGGCAATTTTTATCGGGGTGGCGATTTCGATTACGCTATTTTTGCGCAAAGCCAGTCGTCCTTTCCTAATCGAGTATGAGTTCAGCGAAGCGGGAGAGTTGCGAGAAATGGGCGAGAAGCGGCAGCGACCGATTCCGGCGATCTCGATTGTACACGTCGAGGGCGATTTGTTTTTTGGCGCGGCCGAGCTTTTTCGGACGCAAATCCAACGGACGATTTCAGACCCGGCGATCCAAGTGATCATTTTACGTTTGAAAAATGCTCGGCATCTCGACGCGACCAGCGTGATGGCTCTGGAAGATTTGATTCTGTTCATGCGGGAAAAAAGCCTGCATCTGATCGTTTCGGGAGCGACTCGTGAAGTTTACCGGGTTTTTAAGAAGTCCGGTATTCTTCTGACTTTGCAGGACGGTTGCAACCGGAGTGCCGGCGAGAGCAATATCTTCCTGACAAACCCGCGGAACCCGAATTTATCGACCCGGGCCGCGCTCAAACGGGCGCAACAAGTTCTCGGCACTGACCACGCCGAGATCCGGATTTTTTACGACCCGAGTCAACAGAAAGCTTCGCCGTAAAACGTGCAAGTCGCCTCGCGTGCAGAGAGTCTGAAATTGGGTAAATGGAGTCGTTGTTGCCGAAAACCGGGTGCGAATCGTCAAAAAAGATAGTTAAGTAATCTGTAGCGCTTTGGCGGAATGGCTTGTAGTGCCAAGGTTTTTAGCAGGATTGGGGCAAGCAGTTTTTTCTTGCGTCTTCATAACGAGACTCTTATGAAAAACGGGCCCCAAAGGGGACTTAACACGATGAACCTGACCCGGAACTTTAAATCCGTGGCCCTGGCACTCGCCGGCGTCATCCTTATTCCCAGTTGTGCCACAACAGGGAGTGCAAATACCAAACCTGTAACTCATCCGAGCGATTCCCAATACGCGATTCAGTCGGTGCAACGCGGCAAAGCCTCATGGTATTCAGTCAGTACCAACTCTGGGTCGCGTACCGCAAGTGGCCAGCGCTTGTCGAACCACGCGGCGACGGCAGCTCATAAAACTTTACCGATGGGGACTTTGGTCCGTGTGACCAATGAGTCGAACGGTAAGTCCGAGGTGATGAAGATCACAGACCGAGGACCTTTTGTGAAGGGGCGGATCATCGATGTGACTCTTGGCGCGGCAGAGCGGCTGGGGTTTGCTTCGCGTGGGGTGGCGGTGGTCAGAGTCGAGGTACTCGGGAAAATCAAAAGTGATGGCTAGCGGCGAATGACTGAGTTTAGCCGCCACCTGCGATAATTTTTGCGAAGGTGGAGTGGATGCCTTCGGGTGAAGCTTAGCCGGGTGGCCATCCGAGTTGACGGCCGCCGAGCAAGTGGACGTGTAAATGTGGGATTGTTTCGCCGCCATCCGGGCCGTGATTGATGATCAGTCGGTAGCCACTCTCGGCAATGCCTTCGCTGCGCGCGATCTTGGCGGCGGTAATCAGCAAATGACCGAGTAAGACCTCGTCAGCCGCTGTGGCGAGTCCAACCCGTGGGATCGCGCGGCGGGGGATGATTAAAATATGGACCGGCGCTTGCGGCGCAATGTCGTGGAATGCGACGCAGTGCGAATCTTCATGCACCAAAGTCACAGGGATTTCCTGCATACAAATTTTTTCAAAAAGCGTTTTTTCAGACATATTTAAACGGGATGTCAAGCGGCTGCTGGCTTACTCGATTCGTTCAAGGCTTGGGGCGATTTTCGAGAGCCACGGCGATTTTTTCGAGCCCTTCGAGCATTCGTGCGCGGGGGCAGGCGAAATTGAAACGAATCCATCCCGGCCAACCGAAAAAAGCTCCGTCAGATAGGAATAGCCCGGCACTTTGTTCGAAGTGGAGCGCTGGGTTATCAACTCCGATGCCGCGGGCGTCGATCCATGCAAGGTAGGTTGCTTGGCCTGCGAGGATTGAAAGGCCGGGGCAGCGAGTTTGGATGAAATCGACAAGGATATCACGATTGGTTTTCAGGTAGCTGAGCAGCTCTTGCCGCCAAGGCTCGCCGTGGCTGTAGGCCGCTTCGGCCGCATAGTAGGAGAGTGCGTTAATCTCGCTGAGGGTGTGGCCGCGGGTGTTGGTGAACTGGCGGCGAATAGTATCGTTAGGAATTACGGCAAAAGCGTAACCGAGGCCGGCGATGTTCCAAGTTTTGCTAGGGGAGAGCAGGGTGATCGTGTTCTGTGCGAGCTCGGCGGGCAGGTTAAGTGCGGAGAAGTGTGGCGTCGCGGCTTCGTCTAAAATCAGGTCGCAGTGTATTTCATCGGAGACGAGTACCAAATCATGCATTTGGCAAAAGCTCGCGAGTTGGATGATTTCCTCGGCGGAGAAGACTTGGCCGAGAGGGTTTTGTGGATTGCAGAGTAGAAATACCCGAGTCTGTGGAGTCACGGCAGCGGCCATCGCTTGCCAGTCGAAAGTCCAGCGTTCAGCGACGCGAATGTGATCGACGGCGATGAGTGAGACTTGGGCGTCGTGATGCACGCCGATGAATGGCGGATAAACTGGGGTGCAGGTCATCACGGCATCGCCTGTTTTACAAAATGCTCGGGCGGCGAGTGAGAGGGCTGGGACTAAGCCGCCGAAGTGGATGATTTGCTCGGGCGGAACGGATACGCCTCGGCGTTCACGAAGATAGCAGGTAAGCGCTTGGTTGAGGCCATCATGCGGGTGGGCGTAGCCGAAAATGCCGTGGGCCAGCCGTTGCTGTAAGGCCTCTAGAATCACCGGTGCTGAGATGAAATCCATATCCGCGATCCAGAATGGATCGAGCTCTGGCCGACGGTCGTATTTGATGCAGCCGGTACCGCGGCGGGTGATGGCAGAGTCGAAATCAAAATGCATGGCGCGGGAGTTGTGAGTGGATAAGAGAAAAGTTTCAAGCCCGAGCCGGTTAAACCGGGGCGAAGCTTGTTGAATCAGAAATCTGCCGAGATCTTAGATTCGGATGAGGACTTCAGCGGGTGACTTGCTGGTGAACTAGCGAGTGCCTTGGCGACGATTTGCTCCATCGTTGTGAGGTTGTCTTCAATCGCGCGGACAAAGGCGAACTGGTTGCGGCAACGGTCGAGGTTGTGGTCAGGGCGTTTGATTTTGAAATAGGTGTCGCCATTGAGGTAGTCGGTGAGGAAGCGAATACCACACTCGAGGGTCAGCAACTTCCCCGAAAAGGCGAGGTGTTGGCGCTCGGTGTCGTTGAGAAAGGTCGCGGTTGAAAGGTAGCCCTGAACCAGCGCTTCGAAGCGGTCGAGGCGAATCCCGATATGGTGGACATCGGGATCGTCTTCGCGGGTGGTGGGGGCAGCGGTGCGGACCATGTCGCCGAAGTCGTAAAGTGCGGAGCCGGGCATGGTGGTATCGAGATCGATGACGCAAATCCCTTCGGCGGTGGTTTCGTCGAGCAGGACGTTGTTGAGCTTGGTGTCGTTGTGGGTGACGCGTTCGGGGATTTCGCCGGAGCTGATGAGGTCGGTGATCCGCGAGCAATCGGCAGCACGGGCACGGGCGAAGGCGATCTCGGCTGAAACGGTGGAGGCACGGCCTGCGGTGTCGTTGGCGATCGCCACTTCCAAGGCGAGTAAACGTTTAGGAGTGTGGTGAAAATCAGGAATTGTTTCATGGAGCCGCTTGCCTACAAGATTTGCGGTGAGCATTTGGAAGGCTCCGAAGGCTTTGGCTGCTTGAAATGCCTGCTCGTTGCTTTCAATTTCATCGTAACCGCGAGCACGCTCGATAAATGGATAAGTCCGCCATAGGTTGCCGTCTGAGTCGATGGCATAAGGCTTGCCATCCAGTGCGGGAATGCAGGTCAGAGTCCGACGGTGAGCTTCTGGGTTCCCCTCGGCGAGCAAGCGGTCGAGCGCGTGACGAGTTACCCGCTCGACGTTTTCCATCACCAAAATGGGGTTTTTGAAAACGTGGTGGTTGATCCGCTGGTGGATGTAGCGGACGCGGCACCCTGCCTGATCATAGCAGGCACAATAGGTGTCATTGATGTGGCCGGAGCCGAACGGCTGCGCTTCGACAAAGTCGGCGCGCATTTGAAACAACTGGGAAACGGCGTGGAGGTTGTGCATCATGCGAGAACTGCTGGATAATTGCCGCTCTCGATCTGCTGGAGGATTGAGGCGACGACGTGTCGTTTATCATCGGGATAAGTGACGCCGAACCAATGACTGGTGGTGTCGAGCACCGCACAATCGGCGTGGCCGCTGCGGATTAGGGCGTCAACCACCGTTGGAATATAATTTTCGGATTTCTCCTGCTGGCCGAAATTTTCGAGAAATTCGGTAAACTCGGTTTCTAGGTGATTGATGAAACAATGGGTAAAAGCCCAGAAATTCATCGACACGGGTGAAACCTCGCACACCGGTTTGCGAGTGCCATCGAGGGCGTTACCGCGGACCACGCCGTCGGCGTCACGCTCGATTTTGACGTATTCTTCGACGCCGGTGAGGAGTCCATCCTCGTTGCGGGTGCAGATTCCGCGGTTGACGTCGCCGTGGTCAGAAAGGGTGTTGATGAGTGGGTAGCCGACCATCGCGTAGTGGGCTTTGTCATTCTCTGCGCGGGGCGCATAGAGAAAGTTGGCGGCGCGTTGGTAGGCATCGCTGCCGTAGAAATCGTCGGCATTGATGACGGCGAAGGATTCCGTCACCAAATGGCGAGCTGCACGGATCGCGTGGGCGGTACCCCATGGTTTAGTTCGTCCTTGTGGCACGGTGAATCCAGCGGGTAAATCGTCAAGATTTTGAAAGGCGTAGTCGACTTGGATGCGATCCGCAAAGCGGCTGCCGACGCCTTGGCGGAAAGCCTCGGCGAAATCCTCGCGGATGATGAACACGACCCGTCCGAACCCAGCGCGGATTGCGTCGAACACCGAATAGTCGAGCACGGTCTCACCGTTGGGGCCCATTGGGTCCATTTGTTTGAGACCGCCGTAGCGGCTGCCCATTCCGGCGGCGAGAACAAGAAGTGTCGGTTTCATGGTTGGAAAAAAAGACTGCCGCCTCAAATCAAGGCGGCGCGGCGTTGAGATGCCAATTGCCGGGCATGGTTGCAATCCCTGAAATTCGTTAGCTTGGCTTTGGTGGCTGGGTAAGATTGAATATCCCGGGAACGAAGGAGAGGCTTGGATTCCTTTGACTTCGGAAAAAGTTGAGAGATTGAAAGCGAGGACTAGACGGCAGCGAGAGTTTGGGTCTTACTGACGACGCAGTCGTTGCGACGACTGACAAAAATGCCGCCGTGGCGGAATGGTAGACGCCACAGACTTAAAATCTGTTGATCTCACGGTCGTACCGGTTCGAGTCCGGTCGGCGGCACTTTTTGATTTATTAAAAATGGGGGGAGTTTCACCGCTCCCAAAGTCCGATGAAAAAAAGCAGCGTGCATTAAAAATGCATTCAATCCCCAAATGGAAGTCAGCGGAATCGGTCGCGACCCGTAGCACCAAGTCACCGGAGTTTTGATCGAAATCTCAGAAACCCAGGAAACCGGAAGTGCCAACTCACCCTCTCCTAACAACAAGTAGGGCCAACCCGGAAAGCCATCTCTCAACCAAAGTCACAACTCACTCTTCCATAAAAAAATTTGTGCAGCTGAATTTTTCCAATCTCGAGCTCGCGTTGATCTAAGCGAGATGAAAAACGTTACCGCGAATTTTCTTTCCTGCTGCTAACGACTCACTTGAGCAATGAGGTGTCTTCAATCGGGATGAGTTGGATCGTGTGGCTCTTGATGGCAGTAGCGACGGTGCGATATCGTTGCTGCATGAGATCTCCAATAACCGGTAACAGGAAAGCCGTGGAGCGAAGAGCTTGAATCGGTATTGAGCGGAGCACTAAGCTAGGACTTGTTTCGAATTGGTCTTGAGAAACTTGTAAAAAATCGATTCGGTGGAAGACATTAGCCAAGGAATCGAGTAAACTGTTCTCGATGTCTGAGGGTGATGAGGAAAAAATGGATCAAAGTGATGCGATTTTGGTGCAAGCTTACGCCAAAACTCGCAAAAGTTTGATCGCGAGATTGGACAATTGGGAAGATCAGCAAAGCTGGGATGAGTTTTATCAAACTTATTGGCGGTTGATTTATGCGGTTGCGGTGAAGGCGGGTCTGCGCTCAGACGAAGCCTTCGATTGTGTGCAGGAAACGATTTTATCGATCGCCAAGCAGAGTAAGAAAAAGCTTTATGATCCAGAGCAAGGTTCGTTCAAAACGTGGCTGATGAACATGACGCGCTGGCGGATCAATGATCAATTTCGCAAGCGCAAGAAAGATACGGCGATGATTGCTTCAGAATGGGAAAACGACCGCAAGACCGCTGTGATCGATCGGGTGGAAGATCCGAATGGCGATGTGTTATCCCGAGTTTGGAATGTGGAATGGCAAAAAAATGTTGCCGCTGCCGCGCTTTCACGAGTCAAGGCGCAAGTTTCGCCAAAACAATATCAAATTTTTGACTGCTATGTGCTTAAACAATGGGATGCAAAACGGGTGCAGGATCAACTTGATGTGAGCATGGCCCAAGTTTATTTGGCGAAGCACCGGGTTGGGACGATTTTAAAACGCGAGCTGGCGAAACTCGAAGCCGAAGCCGATGGCGATTAAGATCCGTCCAAATCCTTCGATTCCTGATCACGAAGTTCTTCGTAAGATTGGGGGTGGTGCTTATGGTGAAGTCTGGCTAGCGCGCGGGGTGACGGGTGCGCTGCGGGCGGTTAAAGTGGTGTGGCGTGAGGATTTCGAGGATATCCGAAGTTTTGAGCGAGAATTTGAGGGGATTTTAAAATTTGAGCCGATGTCGCGTGATCACCCGGCATTGGTGAATATTTTGCATGTCGGAAGGAGTCCGGATGGCGTTTCCTTTTATTATTATGTCATGGAAATTGGGGACGATATGACGTCTGGCCAAGACATCAATCCGATTGAATATGAGCCGCGGACATTGCGGGCAGACAATCACCAAGGGGCTGGGTTACAATGGGAGACTGGGGTTTGTATCGATGTGGGTTTACGTTTGGCGGAAGCATTGGATCACTTGCATGAGCGTGGTTTGGCTCATCGGGACGTAAAGCCGTCCAACGTGATTTTTGTGAATGGCCGGGCGAAGCTGGCGGATATTGGGTTGGTGGCGGCGCGCGGTCAGCGGACTTTTGTCGGGACTGAAGGGTTTGTGCCGCCGGAGGGTCCCGGCTCGGCACAGGCTGATGTTTATAGTTTAGGTAAAGTTTTGTATGAAATTGCCACAGGCAAGGATCGTTTATTATTTCCTGAACTTCCGGATGAAATGCCGGCAAGGGCGGATCGGAAGCGCTGGTTAGAGTTAAACAAAATCATTTGTGATATTTGTGACCCGCGGATTTCGAAGCGCAAGATCACCACTGCCGCCGATCTCGCGGATGCACTGCGTCGCTTGCAAAGGGGCAAACGGCGGCGGCAAAGTGGTTTTGCGGTGGCGATGACGACACTGATTTTAACCGGTTTTACGGGTTGGGCGACATGGGAAACTGTGAAAGATAGCGCTTGGGTGAGGAGTTTGATTCCGGTGCGCAAGCCAGTTCAGCCGCTAATAGGAATGCTCCGGGTGGTGAGTGCGCCAGAAGGAGCGGAAGTGACGGATGCCAAGGGGCAATGGGTTGGTACGACCAATACCGGCCTTATCCCGGTTACGGTCGGCGATGAATATAGTTTCATGATGAAAAAGAGCGGCTATCGGCCGTATAAAATTGTTGGAAAAGTGCCTGCCAGTGTTGTTACCGAGCCCTTTTTGATTTCAGCAAATTTGGCCAATTTTTCGCCGCCGCAAGCAGGAGAAAAGTGGGAGGATCAACTGGGAAATTTCTATCAGCCGATGGGAAAAGAGCATGTCAGTTCGAATTTTGTAACCCGGAAAGTTTGGACGCAGTTTACTGAGGCGACCAAACGCACGCAAGAAGCGTTTGATGTTGTTGAATTTTCTGAGAACGGGCAAGCGGTGGAAGTTGCCCTGTGCTCAGCCAGTGACGCTGTTGCCTTTTGTGAATGGTTTCAAAATGATGCCAACCAAGCGGGTTTTTTGACCGAGGATCAAGAAGTTAGGCCGCAGCAGGAGAGCACCTTTGAAACGCCAACTTTGAGCGAGCGCGCCCGCAGGGATGGTTTGAAACCCTTTCGCTTGTTGGTTCGGCAGATTGCCTATGGTGAGATTACTCTGAGGACTCACCTGCCCGACGTTCAAGTCTACATGAAAATGAATTCGGCTTCAGATCCCTCGAAGCGAGTTTGGGTGGGGGCGACTCATGACTCGTTGTTGATCCAGAAAGTAAAACCGGGAGTTTGGCATCTCGACCTTGAACATGAAGGATATAAGACGCTGGAAATGGATCTCACGGTTCATGAAAATGAAAAAATGGTAGAAGATGTGAATTTAGCGAAGAGCCGGGGAGTGGTTTTCGGTAAACTTTGGGAAAATGGCGTTGGAATGCGTTTCGCCCCTCTTGGCCAAGATTTGATGGTTTCGATTTGGGAAACTCGGGTAGTTGACTATCAATATTTTGTGCGTGAATCGGGGCGGAATGTCGCTCGGCCTGCCTATTTTCCACAGACATCGGAGCATCCGGTGGTCAATGTTTCGCGGGAAGATGCGCAAGCATTCTGCAAGTGGTTGACGGAACGAGAGCGTGTAGGGGGGTGGATCGCTCAAACTCATGAATACCGCTTACCGACCGATCTTGAGTGGAGTTTGATGGTGGGGCTGGAGGAGGAGGAGGGGATCAGCCCGGGTTGGCGGGATTCCCACAAACCAATGATTTATCCATGGGGTGGTGGGTGGCCACCGGATGAAAAAGTGGGAAACTTTGCGGATGCAACGGCTGTCATGAGTTCGGCATTGCCGATCGAGCGGACGATTTCAGACTATCATGATGGTTTCGATTTCACGGCTCCAGTGGGTTCATTCCCACCGAACTCGAAAGGTTTCTATGATCTCAGTGGGAACGTCCAAGAGTGGGTGGGGGATGATTACACCAAAATAGGCAAGAATTTGTTGGGGGTTTTGCGGGGTGGTGGTTGGAATACCTATCAGTCAGAAAACTTGCTTGCGGGGGCCCGAAATGCGGTACCATCAGACTTCAAAGATGCGATCTATGGTTTTCGGGTGGTGCTTGCTAAAGTTATTGCGAAACCTAATGATTAAGTCGGCATTGATAATCTCACTCTGCCATCTCCGTTATTTATGGTCGAAATTAAACTCTCATACCAAGGCGATCTGCATTGCTGCGCCACTCATCTGTCTTCGGGGAATACCCTCGTTACCGACGCTCCGTTAGACAATAATGGACGCGGCCAAGCCTTTTCACCGACGGATCTGGTCGCAACGGCGCTAGGATCATGCATGGCTACGGTGATTGGGATTGTCGCTAAGCGCAAGGATCTGGCCGTCGAAGGTATGACCGTCATCATCCGTAAGTTCATGACCGATGAACAACCACGCCGAATCAAGCGCTTGGAGCTGGATCTTCAAATACCTTTGGCTGGCTCACACCCGGATCGCAAGCTCCTCGAAAATGCGGCTCGTGGCTGTCCTGTTCAGCACAGTATTCACCCGGAGATTGAGGTGGTGATGAATTGGGCTTGGTTGGATTGAAAAATCAAGGGGCTTGGATTTCGATGGATTGGCTTTTTTTCTGCCAACTCAGGCTTGAGCCGTAAATCCGATGAAAAAATGATTGCGTGTTAACGAATCCGCATCCACCTTTGGCGCGAAACCTCATAAAACAAGGTAGTTAACTAAGGATTATGTTTCCGGAGCACGCCCCATTCAATTCTGACCAACGTCAAGCGTTGGCTTCACTCATTACAGGTCTCGATCCCACTCAACGCGCTTGGTTGAGCGGTTTTCTTGCGGCTACGGCAAGCGTTGCACTTGCGCCAGCGGTAGCGGTAGCGGCAAGCGCCGGAAAATTGACGGTGCTTTATGGCACGGAGTCAGGAAATTCGGAAGTTCTTGCGGATCGCGCGGTAAAAGCTGCTAAAAAACGCGGCTTCCAAGCGGTGATGAAAAACATGGCTGAGATTTCCCCGGTGGAATTGGCGAAGAGCTCCAATCTTTTGGTGATTGTTTCGACTTGGGGTGACGGCGAGCCACCGGAAACGGCAATTTCGTTCTACAAGGAGTTCATGGCATCTGACCTTTCTTTTGCCAAAGTTCGCTTTTCAGTTTGCGCGCTTGGTGACACCTCCTACGAAAAGTTTTGTCAAACGGGTAAGGACATCGACGTGCAGTTAGAAGCGCTTGGTGCGGCCCGGATTGCTGCCCGCCAAGATTGCGATGTGGATTACGAGGACGCTTATGTGAGCTGGTTAGAAAACTCGCTGAGCACACTTGCTCCGACTGCTGCGGTAACTGCGGCACCAGTATCAGTACCGATACCGACCCTTGAGTATGGGAAAAAAAATCCATTTCAAGCGGAGACCATCTATTCGGTGATCCTCAATGGTGATCGCTCGGCCAAGGAAACTTTGCATTTGGAGCTGTCACTCGCCACATCAGGGCTTTGCTACGAGCCCGGCGACGCATTAGCGGTTATTCCAGTCAATGCCCCCGATGCGATCAAGGCGATCCTCCAAGCAGCTAAGTTGGTAGGTAATGAAGAGGTCGAAGTCAAAAATCTCGGTCGTAAATTACTCGCAGATGCCCTGCGTGAGGATTACGATATCACCGCCCTATCACGTGCAGTGCTGACTAAACTTGCGGAAGCCAGTGACTCAGCGGTTTTGCGTGCGCTGCTCGCTGAGGACTCGAAAGATCGCTTGAAAGAGTTCAACCAAGGCCGCGAGATTATCGATGCGCTGCTTGAATTTGCGCCAAACGGTCTTTCTCCCGCAGCGCTCAGTGGAATTTTTCGGAAATTGCCACCACGACTTTACTCGATTGCATCCAGTCCGCTGGCCCACAATGATGAAGTTCATCTCACGGTGGCGGCGGTCCGTTATGAAACTCATGGCCGCAAGCGTAAGGGCGTTTGCTCGACCTATCTCACTGATTTGGTAAAATCCGGTGATACCGTGCAAGTCTTTGTCCAGCCGAACAAAAACTTCCGTCTGCCAGCGGATGGCTCGACCCCGATCATCATGGTCGGCCCCGGTACGGGTGTCGCTCCATTCCGGGCTTTTGTGGAGCATCGCGCGGCGCTCGGGAGCCCCGGGAAAAATTGGCTGTTTTTTGGTGATCAGCATTACAGCGATGATTTCCTATATCAACTTGAGTGGCAGGACTTCCTCAAAGAGGGCGTGCTTACTCGCTTGGACGTCGCTTTCTCGCGTGACCAACCCGAGAAAGTTTACGTCCAACAGCGCATGCTCCAACAGGCGAAAGAACTCTATCAATGGCTTGAACAAGGTGCCCATTTCTACGTTTGTGGCGATGCTAACCGCATGGCGCACGATGTCCATCATGCGTTAATCTCTGTCGTGGAAAGCCAAGCGGGTATTTCCCGTGAAGCCGCCGAGGCCTACGTCGAAGACCTGAAAAAAACCAAACGCTATCAACGCGACGTTTATTGATTCTCTAACTTTAAATTTCCATCATCATGAGTGACCAAAAACTCTCTGCGAACGAATATATCAAGACTCGTAGCAACTATCTCCGTGGTACGATCGTCGAGGGGCTTGCCGATTTATCCACTGGCTCGATGTGCGAGGACGATCAGCAGCTACTCAAATTTCACGGTACCTATCAACAGGATGATCGTGACATCCGTGCGGGGCGTCGTAAGCACAAGCTCGAAAAGGCTTATTCTTTTATGATTCGGATTCGGGTTCCCGGTGGTGTGGCTTCCGCGCATCAGTGGTTAGAAACTGACCGTCTTGCCACCGAATTTGCCAATGGTACGATCAAACTGACTACTCGCCAAGCTTTCCAATTCCACGGCATCATAAAAACCAACCTCAAGCGCACCATCGCAGAGATTAACCAAGCAGCGATGGATACGATTGCGGCGTGTGGTGACGTGAACCGCAATGTGATGTGTAATCCAA
>JAYWAR010000066.1:0-6679 GCA_043782285.1 Akkermansiaceae bacterium
CTTCTCGGGCAGTTTGAAAGTTTTCGTCGCCGTCGAGCCCTGCGACATGCGCGGCAGCTTTAACGGCCTTCACGCCGCCGTCACCACCAAGCTCAAAGAAGATCCCCGCAAGGGTTCCATTTTCGCCTTCACCAACAAGCGTCGTACCCTGCTCAAAATTCTCTACTGGGACGACAGCGGACTTTGGGTGTTAGCTAAGCGGTTGGAAAAGGGCACTTTCGCTTGGCCCAAAGGCACCGACATCAAGGACGGCAAACTGTGCCTCACCGCCACTGCGCTTGCCCTGTTGCTAGACGGCATCGACATGTGCCACGGCTGCGAGCGACCATGGTATCAATTGGGCTGAAAAACATAACTCTTCGTTAGCTATCAGCACTCTAGTATGCTACTAGATATTACTTAAATAAAAGACGCGGAACGCCAATAGCTGCTCGATATTATTGCCGCACAAGCCGCTGAGATCTCGCAGCTCAAGCAAACCATCGACTCCCTGGTCCGCCGCATCTTCGGTGCCAAAAGCGAAGCGCTTGATCCCGCTCAACTTTTGCTGCTGCTCGACGCCGATAGCGCAAAAAAGCTCCAGCCGAAGTCCTCGCCACCCCCGCCGCTTGGCGCTGCATCGGCCAAGAAATCCACGAACAACTCCACTACCAGCGCGGTAGCTTTCGCCGCCTCCGCATCATCTGTCACCTTCCTGATTACCGGCAGGCCGAAATTTTCGCCCGCCTCGGAGTCAAGCTACACCGCAAAACCCTCTGCGACTGGGCACTGTTAGCCTCCGACTGGCTCGCCCACCTCAACCCGATCGAGAAACGACTCCGCGAGACTCATGCCAGCACGGTCCTGCGAGAAACCATCCGCGCCTGGCAAAGCCGCCCCAGCCACCAGCGCCTCAAAAAACTCTTCGCTCAAATGGCCCTCCGCCGCGCCATTCTTCCCAAAAGTCTGCTGGGCAAAGCCATCAGCTACGCCCTCAACCCATGGCCCAAACTCCAGACCTATCTGGCGTAGGGCCGCGTTGAGAACTGCCGCTGTCTCGGGATTAATCTGCGTGACTATTTCGAAGACGCCCTGACCCGCCTGCCCGCCATACTGGCCAGCGAAGCTGTCACTCTCACCCCCGCCAACGAGTTCAAAGCCTACAGCAGAAAAGCCGGACACGCCGCAGCCTGATCGCATCGCAGTCATCGAACCCGCAACGATGACTGCTACGTCCCCGCCGTAGCAAACCCGTAGGCATGGTGCATGGGGTAACGCTTACTTAGATATCAATTACCGACATCTTGTTGCCCGTCTTCTTAAGAGTAAATGCCGGTTAGAATATCTGTATCTAGGCAGCGCGCAGAATACACGCGTTCCACTCAATCCACTATTTTTTCAGCGACATCATTCACTTCATTCGCCGCGGGTGTGGCTTTATCGCGAAGCTTTTGAGATGCTGGTGAAGAATTCGGTCAATTTCGGCGATCCCGAGTGGGTGCTGGTTGGTCCAATGGTGACTGGGAATAATCAGTTCGCTCTTCGCGCCGTCAAGGTGGCTGCTCCAATAGGGCACAATACCATCGGTACTGACAGGCTGGGCGTGGTTCAAATTTCCGCCCTTACCGCGGTCACCGATGATCGTGTGATAAGGAATTCCCGGAGTGATAGGAATCGTCGCAAGAGTGGTGACAAAGCGATTTTTGGGGTTAAGAAAATCAATACTGTTAGGCATCCGTGTCAGTTGCTCACCGCTAGGATTCGATTTGATCAAGCTGAGAGCATTCGTATCCAACGGCAGCTTATCCATGGGATTGCCGATGATATTTGAACCTAAGCGGCCAAGGAAGCTCGTGGCAAGGTCTGCACCACGGTGTGAGGGCGAAGCAAAAATTACCCGAGAAATTTCAGATCGGTGTTTAAAGATCAATGAATCGCGCATAATTTTACGAGTCTCGGCAGAAAATGGCATGGCCGCGGGTGGTTTATCATAAATGGCATTCCACAGCTTCATTCCACTGTCTGTGATCAGAGTTCGGCCAATCATGCCGCCCATGCTGTGACCGATGACGACAATTTTTTGATGATTCGGGTAATAGGCGTTGATGGCATCCATTTGCCGCCGCAAAATTCCGGCAGTGAGTGGGTAAGGGTAACCGGTCGGGTAACTGAAAAACCAGAACTGGTAGTTTTTACGGATCACCGGATCTCCCCGCAGCGTCTGAATCAAGGGAGTCCAAGTGGCTTGAGAGTCGCCGAGGCCATGGATGCAAAGGATCGGAATTTTTTTGGGATCATAAGGTTGGAGCCGGGCCAAGCGGATTTTAGACGCGAATTCATCTGGTCTGAACAAGCCAACGAGTTCCTTTTGACGGGGATTGAAATTGGCCAAAGCGAGGGCCAAGGGAGCGGTGAAATCTGCCGCAAGTGGATAGGTATGATTTTCAAATTTGAGGGTTTCAACGGCAAGTGGATCCAGCAATTTAGCAACGCAGTTGCAGCCGTTGAGATAAACCACGCCAGTCATTCCATAGGAGATTTGTTTACCTTGGGCAAATGGATCGGCATGGGTGAGGTCGTAATGATTACTCAGCACCACGAGAGGCGCACCCATGCCTTCTTTGAGTGTCCGTTGGACCACCAACGTGCCCTTGAATTGATAAATGTCGGCAGGCTCAATCGTAAAATTAGCAGGATTTCGCTCAGGCCGCGAATCGCGTTGAATTGAGAAATTCCAAACTTGATGCGCACCCGGGCAGTGGAGAGGTGCCTTCCATGGTTCCAATTTTGCTTGGTGAATCAGTCCGAAGATCCGGGCCACGGCGAAGTTGTAATCCAACCGGGCCTGATGATCGGTCGGATGATTTTTTAACACCTCTACCGCTGCCGACACCGCATCCAGATAGCAGCCCATCTGAACGAGTGGCTGAGTCGAGGGATGTTTGAGTGCTCGAGTGATCGATTTACCGGCAGGACTTGACGAATGGTAAAAAGGCTGAATCTCACAGACGGTCGAGTAGTTCTTACAACTTGTCGCAGCGAGAAGCAGCCCCAACAGAAACGCAGTGATAGAATAGGTCATTTTGAAATTGAAGTTTGATAAAAATCACATCCGCTCGCTAGGATTTAAAACGCCAAGTGATTTTTACCCAACAGAAGCTAACTTTTCGAAAACTTCTACATCATAAATATGACCTGAGCCGGCGAGGTGGCGGGAACGGAAATTCATGGGCGCAAGCAGATCGCTCAGGTGTTCCCGATTGCGGAAATCGAAGCGTTTCCCAAACAGCTCAAGGATCCTGATCGCTGCGTGATCCCGATAGGTGTTAATAATCAGGCTACCGCGAGCTACTGTGATTGCGGCAAGCCGTTCCGCTAAATCGTGGGCCGTCCGCAACTCGGTGGCATCGGCTAACATCAGCCGTTGTTCGGTGGTGCTGTGAGTGACGCCCTGAAAATACTCAAGGATGCCAATCGCGGTGACGATGTCGTAAGGACGCGTCTCACTCAGCTCGGACGAGTCAGCAAACAAATCTTCAGCCACGGCGACAATGCCGTGGTTATTTTCAGCACAAAATCGATTACGTCGGGTGCTCGCCAATTTACCTAACAAGCGGTTTGATTTCGCAGTATTTAAGGGATCACGATCGGTGATCAGGGCGGTGATTGCTGACGGAGCGAAGCCCTCGCGGATCAGTTTGTCGTACACCAGGATCAAGCTGAGTCCGGTTCCGGCAGCTACCGCTTTAATCCGGACCGCGGCCCCCTGCTCAAGCAAGTTTTTCGCGGTTTGATAGGTTGCCAAAGTTTCATGGACAAAGCGGACTTGGACATCGGCACTTTGAACGGAGTCGAAAAAGATCCGATCCCACAAACTGCCATTTTTGCGAATCTCTGGGGAAAGCATCAGGTACGGGCCATTCATCGGATCACCGCCTTCGACGAGTGCTACGGTTTCGGTAGTCGAAGATTTGAGCAATGAGTGGGCATAAGGGTGACCTGAGCTCTCAAACAGAGAGTTGCGAAAAAGAGTCACTTCGGCCCCGTTCCGGTCTTGGGATTTTGTCATTTGGGTGGTCCACTGGACGACCTTGTGAGCAATTCTGCCGAGTAATAATTTACCCCGACTCGCTGGCTTAGGGATGCTTCCCTCGAAAATTGCGCCGCTCAAACTGGCAATGATTGCCTCTGATAAGACTTGCTGGTCGTTAGCATACAAAGCTGCGACCGCTCCCATCGGCTTGAGATTTTGCATCGATTCGAATGGTAAAACTACTTGAGGACTCGAAGTGCCTCGGGGGTGAAATCACTGTCGGCAAAAGTTACGTCATGTTTGCTGCTGGAGCCTTCGATTTCAGTCACTGAATCTTGGCCGGGCCGTTGTAACGAAAAACTAGAAGCAAGCACTCGTCCGCGGTCGTCCTTCGCCACACGGGTGGTATCGATGCGACAAGCTAACTTACCCGATTCCGAGTATTTTTCGACGCGTAGCACAACCATCCGCTTGAGGTCGATCCAACTGCGCACTTTCAAATAGCTGACATGCTCACTTTTGCCCGGCTTGGACTCCAAAATCTGACAGGCAATCCGATCGATCGTCTCGGTGCCAACGATCGCTTGATTTTCCCAAGCGAAAAAATTTTCGATTAGATCCTCATAGGAAAGGTCACTGCCAAAAATACCATCTTTGAGCTTCGTGCGAGGGATCGGAACAAGGGAATCGGGCAAGGTCAATACTGAGCCGGAAGCCGGATGGTCTGCGGATTGACGCAAAACAAACGATTCGCCTTTGCGCTCTTTAGGCCAAAGCACTTGGTAAACAAGTTCGGTAGCAGCCTGCGAGCGGCGCGATTTCACTTGAAGTTGCAGCAGCGTCTTGGTGCCAGCACTTGGCTGACGAACTTCCAGCTTCAGCCGAACCAGCGACGAGCCATCTTGGAGATTGCGACTCAGTTGAGCGGCGAGCGCCTTAGCTGAAAGAACGAGATCCTCGGCACTTGCACTTGAAATCAGCAAGCTCAAACCGAGAAGTATGTGGCGAAAGGAGCGAAACAAGGAGTTCATAAATCGGCTTGAGACTTAACTTTGGAGAGCGAGACTCGGCGAAAGACGCGAACTGCGCCATGCTGGATATAAGCCACTGAGAATGCCGACGAAGACAGCGATGACAATCGAAATGAGCATCAATTTAGGACTGAGATCCGGCTCCAAAAAGCCGCGAACTCCAGGTAAAGTACCTAACACGATCAGCCCAAATGCTCCTATCAGAACGCCAAGAATGCCACCGAGCAAACCCAACAGCGCCGACTCGCAGAGTACCATGTAAACAATTCGCCGCCGCCGCCAGCCTACCGCGAGTAAGATCCCAATTTCGTGAGTGCGTTCAAAAACCGTCATCAGCATCGTATTCATGACTCCAAGCACGCCGACGATAATGGCGAGCAGCGAGGTACTCCAACTCATCGCGCGCGCGACACGAAAACCTTGGCTAGTGCCAACGACCTCGCTTGCAATCATCGCCCGCCCTTCAGGAAAAATCCCTTTAATCTCCTTGCACAGCAGATCCACTTCCGACTTGGGCGAATTCGGAGGGACTCGAATATCGACAAAATTGATTTTCCCTTCATTGCCAGTCGCCTGCTGCATGACTTTAAGCGAGAGGAAAATAGTCCCATTCTCGACCATTGCCTGACCATCGACGATCCCCACGACTCGCAACTCTTCGGTTTCGATTTGCACCGTATCCCCCACCTTTTTTTTGAGTACCTCTGCGGCGAGTCGCCCGAGAACTACTGCTTTTTCCGAGCCGTCCTTGGGCATTCGGCCATCAATCACCTTGAGTTTACTCCAAACAAAACCACCCCACTCGCGGCCCGACACCATCATGATCGGAGCATCTTCCACGCTTAACATCTGCATCAAAGTGGAAGTGACTGCCGCAACTCGTGGCAATTTCGCCACGGTTTGCTGCAAAGATTCATCGAAAACCTTAGGCATCAGGCCACCACTCATGTTGCTAACCACCACGTCAATTCCCATGACATCGAGTTGCTTACCGATACCTTTTTCATACCCCCAAGCCATTCCGACCAACGCGACCACTGCCGCGATCCCAATTGAAATACCGACTAAAGTTAGGCCGGTGCGAACGGGTCGACGAGTTAAACTCCGAGTTACAATCGTGAAAAAAGTCATTTAATCAATAAGTGGATTTTAAATCGAGCGTTGATCTGAAATGACTCGACCGTCCTTCATTCGGATCGTGCGGGATGCTCGTTCGGCGACGGAAAGGTCATGAGTGACGAGGACTAAAGTCACCCCTAACTTGCGGTGAAGATCGAGTAACAATTCGATAATTTGATTGGCACTCTCACTGTCGAGATTGCCGGTGGGTTCGTCCGCCAGCACCACCGAAGGTTGATTCGCAAGCCCCCGGGCAATCGCGACGCGCTGTCGCTCGCCACCTGAAAGCTCCGTTGGGAAATGGTCAAGGCGATGCCCCAGTCCCACGGATTCGAGTAGTTCGATTGCTCGGGCTTGACGTTGAGAGCGCGACAATCCGCTTTCAAACATAGGAATTTGGACATTTTCGAGCACCGTGAAAGTCGGCAACAAATGAAACGCTTGAAACACAAAACCAATTTCACGCGCACGATAAGCCGCGAGATCCGTCATTGCGGTGAGCGATTGACCGCGATAT
>JAYWAR010000067.1:0-2397 GCA_043782285.1 Akkermansiaceae bacterium
GCCGCAGCCGAACTTTTACCCTCGTTGATTGAAGCGTATTACCAGGGGCGACCCTTGGTCGCGATCACGGCAGATCGGCCGGCCGCATTTCGTGGAACCGGTGCGCCGCAGTCGATCGAGCAGCCGGGAATTTTTGGCAATTACGCGTGGCAGGGGACTTTTTCCGATTGGAGCGGTAAGCAACCGCTGCACCTTAATGCGGAGTTCGAGGAGGCTTTCGTTGCGGATGAAGAGGACTTCAGGTCAGTACTTGGTGGTGAATTTCAGCCAATTAAAGAAAAGTTGAACGTGGCCGCGCTTGCACGCTGGCTGCGCGAGGAACTTTTTAAAGGAGTGGTGGTGCTGGTCGGTGGGCTCGAACCAGATGAACGTGAAGCGGTTTTCCACTTTTGCCAAGACTTCGGCGCACCGGTCGTCGCCGAGGCCACCAGTGGCCTGCGCGAAGCCCTGCAATCGCTGGCGATTCACGATGCCGACCGGGTCCTCAAGTCTCGCCCACCGGGCAAAATTTTGCGCCTCGGTGAGGTTCCAAGTGGCCGTTTTTGGCGCGATCTCGAGGACTTACCCCAGGTTGAGGTGTGGTCGGTCTGTCGCAATGGTTTGCCCGGTCTCGCTCGTAAATCCGAGGTTCTCCGTGGCCCGCTCGCTCGCGTCATCGATGCCCTCGGCCCGATCGAACTGGCTGACGACGCGCTCGACTACCTCGCTGCGGCCGGCAGCCGTGCGGTGAAAATTGACGAGTTGCTCGAAACTTACCCTGACAGTGAGCCCGCGTTGCTGCGAACTCTCTCGCATTATGCTTCGATCGGTGGCGGTCTGTTCCTCGGCAACAGCATGCCCATCCGCGAGTGGAACCATTTTGCCCAATGGTTACGACCGGTGCCCTCGGTGCGTGCCAACCGCGGCGCCAATGGCATCGACGGTCAAGTGAGTACCTGGCTTGGTTGGTCTGCCGAGGTCAGTGAAACTTGGGCGATCGTCGGCGATTTGACGGCACTTTACGATCTTGCCGCTCCATTTGTTCTCGAACAAATCAACTGCCAAGGTCGAGTTTTGGTGGTAATCAATAACGGCGGTGGCAAAATTTTCGAACGGCTACCGCGCTTGCAAGCGATGAGTCCTCGTGCCGTCGAGTGGATGACCAACCCGCAAGCTGCGGATCTTTCGGGCTTCGCCACGCTTTGGGGGATGCAGCATCTTCGGCTCCGTACGGTCGATGATTTTGATCAATTTCAAGCTGGCGAAAAAACCTTGCTGCTCGAAATCGTCCCGGACGCCGCTCAAACTACCGCTTTCTGGGCCGCCTGGGACCGCATCAAGCTACAGTAATTCGTCCAGTAGCCTGTCAGATTTGAATTGTTTTTGAGAGATCATCTGCCGGGAGATGCTGGATCACTTGCGACTGCTGCTTGTGGTGGTTCGCTGTCCTTTGTTTTTGTAAAAATTCAAATATCGATTTGGCTTTCGATCTAACCCAACACTCGATTTTCGGGTGCTTTTCCTGCTCCGACGGCTCGGATTAAGTCGTTTGTCTGATGGAATGACTCGGTGTGGGGCGGATTGTGTTTTTTCGATTGTTTGCTCTCGACCACTTTCGCCCAAGCTTCATGCAGCCTCATGCCGAGGTTGGAGAGCCGCTTGGGATTTTAACTGGGGCTCACCCGCGTCCATTCAAGGCTGACTTTTTTGGCCGTATACTTCCATCGCGGGTCACCGACAAGAATTCGGAAATATCTTGCCAGCGCTTCAATTGAAGTTATAGCGGCACGGCACTGCGCTTCTGCCAGTGGGGAGTCGATTAGATGGCTCCACCCTTTTCCGGTCTTCATCGATGAGAGATTGTTTGAGGTTATTCCAACTGCTCATCGACACCGCTAGCCTCCGAAATCGGATGGGCTTGCTATATATACAAACATGACTCCGACTGATTTCGAGGCCTTGCCCTTGGCCGCACCATTGCAACGCGTTTTGCGCGAGCTAAACTACCAAACCCCATCGCCTGTCCAAGCCCAAGCGATTCCGTTGCTGCTTGCAGGACGCGACTTGTTGGGTTGTGCACAGACCGGCACTGGCAAAACCGCAAGTTTCGCGCTGCCGATTTTACATGCAATCCATGAGCGGCCGCAACAAATTAGACCTCGTCAATGCCGCACTTTGGTGCTGGCACCGACTCGTGAGCTGGCTGGCCAAGTCGGTAAAAGCTTCACCACTTACGGCACTCACGTCCGTTTCAAGCAAACGCTGATTTACGGTGGCGTCGGTCAAAATCCGCAGGTTTCGGCAATGCGCGGTGGCGTCGATATCTTGGTAGCCACTCCCGGACGGCTGCTTGATTTGATTGAACAACGCGCCGTGGATCTCTCTGGAGTTGAGTTTTTCGTGCTCGATGAAGTGGAC
>JAYWAR010000068.1:0-2393 GCA_043782285.1 Akkermansiaceae bacterium
CAAGAGCTGACCGGCAGCTTAGGCCCCTTGCCACCGATGAAAATTCATTGTGGCCAGTTGGTCGAGGGTGCTTTGCGTAAGGCGTTGGAAAATGAGCTCTCTGGCGCAATTCCGACCAAACCGCTTGCGGCAAATCCCGGAAATCTGGCACCCACTCTGGCCTCAACACTTCAACGTAAAGAGGGTACCAAGCTGCGAATCGTGCCGCTTGACTGAAATAAGCAAATTTTTTTGTGACGATAGAGATCGGACTTTTGCAACGTTTCCTATTTTAGAACCCATTTATTCCGTGCTCGAGCTCAAAGACGTTAGTTTCACCATCCGCAAAAACGGCGAAGAGATTCCGCTGGTAGACCGCGTTTCAATCCGGATTCCACAAGGGCATTTTATGGCCATCGTCGGTCCATCGGGTTGCGGTAAAACGACCTTGCTCAAAACAATTGCTGGACTCAATCCTGAGTCGAACGGAACTTTATTCTGGAATGGTCGAAATTTGTCAGCAGAGGGCGACTTGTCACCCTCTGAAATCGGTTATGTACCGCAGTTTTCAATCGCTTACGACCCGCTGACCGTCGATGAATCGGTAGAGGCTGCAACTCGCTTGCGCGTTCGCTGCCGCGATACCTCCGAACTGGATCAACGAATCGACCGCGTTCTCGAAGAAACTGGGCTCAGTCCGATCAGTGACCGTCAAGTCAAAGTGCTTTCGGGTGGCCAAAAGCGTCGTCTTGGCTTAGCGATGGAGCTGGTCTCTGATCCGAAATTGCTACTTTGCGATGAAGTCACCTCCGGCCTCGACCCGCGTTCAGAGCGCGAAATTGTCCGCTTACTTCATGATCTTTCACGCAAAGACGGGCGGATTGTACTGTCAGTGACTCATTCTCTGGCACACCTCGAACTCTATGATTCGATTTTGGTGCTGCATGAAGGGCGGGTCGCCTTTCATGGTCCGCCGGAACAGCTCACCCACTATTTTTCCGTGAGCGACACCGAGGAAGTTTATCCGCGCTTGGCGACCCAAGCCTCCGAGCGCTGGCATGATTCATGGCAAAAGCACCGCGAATCTTATGAAAAAATGATGGATAAAAATCGCTCGCGATTCATCGCCAGCGGTGAGCTCCAGATTCCCCTAGCAGTCGCAACAGAGGATACAGAATCACAGCAGCTCCGCTTGCCGGGTTTTTTCAGTCAATTTGCGACTCTGTTGTCTCGCCGCTGGCGGATCTTTTTTCGCGACCGCGGCCAAGTATTTCTACAACTGGCGATCATCCTATGCTTCCCGGTTCTGGTCACACTTTTCAGCGACAAAGCCTCGGGCAACATTCGCCGTTATTCTGACACGAAACAGACCAACATCGCAGCGGAAATCCAAGAGCAGCAGAGCGTACGCTCGGATCAAGCCAAGGTTGGCTCGGCCATTTCAGGGATTATCATGTTCCAAGTCGTGTTGCTGTCATTGATGGGTTCCAACAATTCTGCCCGGGAAATCGCTGGCGAACGACCGATTTACGAAAAGGAGAAATTCGGTGGGCTAAGACCCTCTGCTTATCTCGCATCGAAAGTGGCGTTCTTGTCTTGTCTTGTCATTGGTCAATCTTTGTGGATGGCATTTTTTGTAAATTTTTTCGGCACCTTTCGAGGCGAATTCATCCAACACGCCGGATTTTTGCTGTTAATCAATGCCGCGATGACTGCAATCTGCCTCGCCATTTCCTCGCTGATGCGAACCGCAGAGCAAGCCTCGTTGCTCTCGATCTATCTTGTCGGTTTCCAGCTGCCACTTTCAGGTGCGGTTCTCGCACTACCTGAGTATATTGAAGTTTTCACGCGGCCCTTCATTTCCGCTTATTGGGCATGGTCTGGCTCAGTCGAAGCCCTGCAATCCCAAGTCCACGCCGCCGTAAAATCGGTGGTCGATACCGGCCTTTCTACTCAAGAAATTTGCTTTTATACCCTCAGTGCTCACATTGCCGTCGGACTTATCGCCACTTGGGCAGGTGCCCGGAGACCACAATGGGACTGAATTCAATTCAATTCACTCAGTCCAAAAGTTTTTCAATTTTAAAATCTAACTAATTTAATTATGCCACGTCGCGCGAGTTCACATCTTCACCCTGGAATCATCATCGGAGCTGTCGCCGCCATTGTAGTAGCGGTCGTCGCCGGGAAATCTCTGCTCGGAAAAAAATCGGAATCGTTTGCTGAAGTTAGCAAACTTAGCATAAGTGAAATCCTGGAAAATGGTAATAGTTTACGCGGCAACGAGTATGTGATCGAAGGTCAAATTGATGAAAAATTGCAATGGACTACCAATCGTGGCCAGTTCGTCAGTGTCAAAGTCACAGTACCCGGTGGGGATGAATTCGTGGGAATTGAAATTCCGCAACAATTCA
>JAYWAR010000069.1:0-18009 GCA_043782285.1 Akkermansiaceae bacterium
CGATGCTTGGCGAATGGTTGGAGAAAATCGAGGCAGCAGCTCAAGCTCAGCCGCTGGTGGCACTTGGCAAGCTTGAGAACCGCTTTTTAGCTTACTGTATCGAGCAGTCGTCCTATCGTCTAAGCCCGGGTTTAAACTTAGTGTTACGCGTTGGGACTCGGCAAAAAGATGGGAGTGTTCAGATTTCAGAATCTCGGGCATCGGCGGATTTATGGAGTCCGCCGAAATACATGATCGATGAGGATTTGGTGATCACCACGCTCTATCATCAACGGGCTCGTGCGGGTTATTTCCAAGGAGATATGGCCCTGAGCGGTGACGGGTGGAAAGATCTGCTAGAGCGAGCTTGTGCGACTGGGCGTCTTTATTACGCTAAAAAGTCCGCTCAGGAGCGGAATTCAGTGGAATACCAAGCGCTCTCACTTGGGCCGGTGTTGGCGGTTGAAGCGACTTGGCAAGTGATGCCGAGTGGTAGCGCGCAACCGGTGTTGCAATGTGGAAATCCAGATTTGATCATCATTCCATGCCAACCGCTGCGTTATTTGGATCCGGTCAGTGCCACCCTCGGTCTATTGGAGAGCGCGTTGCCAGTGGCGATTCTTAATGCGTGGCAAAATGGACCGGTGGTCTCGGCCTCGAATTTTGCGGCAATTTCTACCCGGGTTGCGGCGATTTCCACTGTGAATTTACCCACCCCAGTGGAGGTGCCGAGCGTGACTCGCCCCGCCAGTGCGCCGCAAGCTCATCTTCGAATCTACTCGCGGACCTTGGGTCGTAGGTGGGAGTCGAAAGCCTTCATCGTCGGTCAGATTTCTTTTCGTTACTCGGACAGTAAGCTGCTGACGCCGCTGGTCGCCGGGCAGCTCCAGAGTCATCTGGAAATTCGCGATCATACCCGGGTGTTGTGGCCGCGCGATTTTCATCAAGAGCAAATCCTCACCACTCAACTTCAAGCCATCGGGTTCAGTTTCCTCTCAGAAATCATCTCTGTGTCTTTGCTCGACACGGCGGGGCTCCACTCGGTGGTTGTGGACAATCGTTTTCCCTCCGAACGACTGGAGTGGCTGAATTTGTTGGGTGGCGCGGCGATGCAAGGCTTGCGCGACTCGGGTTGGAGTATAGAGACCGATTCTGAACTTGGACTCATTGCTTACGATGCCAGTGAGTTTTTCCCGGCGATTGAGGCGGACCCAGACCACGGGATTGATTGGTTTCGTTTTGATATTTCCTTCGAAATGAATGGTCAAAAGTTGAGTTTGATTCCGATCATTGCGACCGCGATCCAGATGGATTTACCCGCAGCTGACGATCCGAAGTTACCCGATTTTTTCACCCTTCCCGGTGAAAGTCCTGAAGCTGGTTTTATTCGTTTTCCGGCGAAACGGCTGATTGAAATTGTCGATCAAGTCCGCCATTTATTTCATGGCAACGAGGGTGATGGTACGCTCCGGCTTGATCGCCTCGCAGCGGCGGGTATGGCCGAGACGCTGGCGATCGATTCGTCTGCAACTACTCGCGCTCTTGCCCAGCTCGGCCATCGGCTGAAGAATATCACGGCGTTGCCGTTGGCTAAACTTCCCAAGTCTCTGCGTGCAGAGTTGCGACCCTATCAGTTGGAAGGTTATCGCTGGCTTCAATTTCTTGCCGGGCATGGCCTGCACGGCATCCTTGCCGACGACATGGGTCTCGGTAAAACTATCCAGACCCTTGCTCACCTCGCTGCCGAGCGGGCAAAAAATCCAGGCTTGCCGTCACTGGTCATCGCTCCGACTTCAGTCGTTCCTAACTGGGCTGAAGAAGCGGCCAAATTTATCCCCAAATTAAAATTGTTAGTCCTACAAGGCCAGGATCGAGCGACAATGTTTGGGCAGATTTCGGCGGTGGATATTGTCATCACTTCCTATCCACTCCTGACTCGCGATTTTGAGGTACTTTCGGCGCAAAACTGGCATCTACTGGTGCTCGATGAAGCTCAGTATATTAAAAATCCCAAAGCGCTGAGCGCCCAAAATGCTTGTAAGCTGAAAGCGGCTCATCGGCTATGCCTTTCCGGGACGCCGATGGAAAATCACTTAGGTGAGCTCTGGAGTTTGATGCGATTTTTGATGCCCGGATTTCTCGCCGACGAGAAATCCTTCAATGCCCGGTTTCGCCGCCCGATTGAGCGCGACCGCTGCGGCATTGCACAGCAGGCGCTGAGTCGTCGGATTTCCTCACTCATTCTGCGCCGCACCAAAGATCAAGTCGCGACGGATCTTCCTGAGAAAACTGAGATTATTCATGGCATCAATCTCCATAAAAAACAAAGCGACCTGTATGAGTCGATTCGTGCGGCGATGGACAAGCGCGTCCGCGATGCGATCGCCGCCAAGGGGCTGAGCAAGTCGCACATCATCGTGCTTGATGCTCTGCTGAAGCTCCGGCAAATTTGTTGTCATCCGCAATTGCTGAAAAGCCCGGCCGCGCAAAAAGTCACCGATTCCGCCAAGCTAAGCTATCTCACCGATGAGCTGCTGCCGACTCTGATTGAGGAAGGCCGCCGGATTTTGCTTTTTTCTACCTTCACCTCGATGCTCGCGCTGATCGAGAAACACTTGGTTAAGGAAAAAATTGTTTACCTCAAACTCACCGGTCAGACTGGAGATCGCGCGTCATTAGTGAAAAAATTTCAAACTGGCGAGGTTCCAATTTTCCTGATCTCGCTCAAAGCGGGCGGCACCGGTCTTAACCTCACTGCCGCCGACACGGTGATTCACTATGATCCTTGGTGGAATCCTGCAGCTGAGAACCAAGCGACCGATCGTGTCCACCGGATTGGTCAGAACAAGCCGGTCTTTGTTCATAAGCTAGTTTGCCGAGGCACGATTGAAGACCGCATCCTCGAATTACAAAAACATAAATCTGCTTTAATCGAAGCTTTACTCTCCGACGAAACCAGTAAGCTCAAGATCGATGCTGAGACTCTCTCACACTTGCTGTCACCGTTAGATTAGAGGATCGGATGAAGTAGTATTCCCATGTTTGCGGAAATATTTGGGAGTTTTTCAATTTTAGGAACCCCAATATTTCGCCAACTCTTCTATGAAAATATCGATTCGATAGGTATATGCCGCAAGTGAGATTATTGGTAGATGAGAGACCGATGGCAGTCTGGCTGAAAAAGCCCGATAGTTTTGGCGGTATGAGTTTACGAGGTCCTTGCCCGCGAGAATAGGGCATAAATCGCTGGTACCACAAATAGTGTGAGTAAGCCTGAGAAAACGAGGCCACCAACGACTGCGATTCCTAACGATTGACGTGAGCCGCCGGCAGCACCGAGCGAAAGTGCGATCGGAAGAATTCCGAAAATGGTAGCGAGGCTAGTCATTAGAATTGGTCGGAAGCGTGAGATTGAAGCGTCGAGCACGGCATCGATTGCCGAGAGTCCTGAGTTCTTGCGTTGATTAGCGAACTCGACGATAAGGATGCCATTTTTGGTGACGATGCCGATGAGCATAATAATTCCGATTTCGCTGAAGACATTCAGCGTTTGGTGAGTGAGGTGAAGGGAAAGTAGGGCTCCTGCGACTGAGAGTGGCACCGTGAGGATAATGATGAGAGGGTCGCGAAAGCTCTCAAATTGGGCCGCGAGGACCAGATAGATGATTACCAATGCAAGCAGGAAGGCGAATAGCAGCGACGATGAGCTCTCGGCAAAATCCCGGGATTGGCCAGCAAGCGAAGTATGGAAATTGTCGGGTAGAACTTTTTTGGCGATTCGGTCGAGTTCTTTGATCCCATCGCCCAGAGTGTAGCCTGGTGCGGGAGTGGCTTGGAGAGTGGCGGAGACCGCACGGTTGAAACGATAGATCGCTGCTGGGCTCGCGGACTCGGAAAAGCTGACGAGATTGTCTAAGGAGACCATTATTCCGGCAGAGGTTTTGATGAAAAGTTTTTTTAAATCTCCGGGCTCGTTGCGGTCTTGGCGTTGCATCTGAGCGATGACTTGATATTGCTTACCGTTTTTTAAGAAATAACCGAAGCGCCGCCCTGAATAGGCAAATTCCACGGTGCGACCGATTTCCTCGACCGAGATCCCAAGTTCGGCTGCTTTTTTGCGATTGATTGAAATGATTCCTTCTGGATGGTTCACTTTCAAATCAGCATCGACTTGACGAAGGATTGGGCTCTGGTTTGCCTCCGCTAGAAATTCGGGGAGTACTTTGACCAGTGCTGCGAAGTTTGGTGCCTGTAACACATAGGATAAGGGTTGCCCGCTGCGGCGGTCACCGATGGTCGGCGGTTGCGAGGCGAACGCGCGCACGCCGGTGAAGTCTTGGAGGTCCTTGGTGATTTGTGCCGCGATTTGTGCCTGCGTGCGCTTGCGATCGGCGGGTGTTTTTAGATAGATACTTTGTTCGGCGGTGTTAGCACTTGATCTACCGCCAAGGATGCTGAAGGAGCGCGAGGATTCGGGGATATTTTCAGCCACATAGTTTGAAATTTTATCGATCCAGCTCTCGGTATATTCGAAGCTTGAGCCCTCAGGGGCGATCATACTAACTCGGATGTTTTCCCGGTCTTCAAGCGGAGCCAGTTCACGCGGGATGCGGGCAACTAACCCGATGATGAGAGCTCCATTGATGAGCAAAATCGGGATTGTTAGCCATCGCCAGCGTAAAAAAAGCGCGAGGCTTGTCCGATAGCCATGGGTGATCATTTTGAAAAATGGTTCGGTGGCGCGGTAGAGTGAATTTGGTTGGGTGCCGTGTTTTTTGAGGAGAAACCGGCACATCATCGGCGACAAGGTGAGTGCGATGAATGCGGAGACGAGCACGCAGCCAGCGAGGGTAATGCCGAACTCTCGAAATAGGCGACCGGTTAGCCCGGATAAAAAAATCAGTGGTAGAAACACCGCTGCTAACACCACTGTGGTAGAAATCACGGCGAAGTAAATTTCCCGTGAGCCAACTAATGCCGCATCAAGTGGTGACATGCCGCCCTCAATTTTTGAATAGATATTTTCTAGGACGACGATCGCGTCATCGCAGACCAGCCCGATGGAGAGTACGATCGCGACTAATGTCAGGACGTTGATCGAGAATCCGGCGAGATACATGATGAAAAAGCCGGAGATGATGCTCACGGGAATGGCGATCACCGGGATAATCGTCGAGCGCCAGTCGCGTAGAAATAGGAAAATAATCAGGGCCACCAAGACGAAGGCGATTCCTAAGGTCTCTTCGACTTCTGCCACCGAGCGTCGGACGAAGCGGGTGAAATCATAACCAATCTCGACGCTGACGTCTGGCGGGACTTCTGTTTTAACTTGTTTTAAGCGTTTATTGAATTCATCGGCAATAGCGATCGCGTTGGTGTTGGGTTGTGGGATGATCGCCACGCCGATGCGATAAAGACGGTCGCTTTTGAAGCCGGTACGTAGATTTTCAGGACCGAGTTGGGCGTTGCCGATGTCACGAAATAGGATTTGGCGGCCATGTTCCTGTTTGATAATGAGATTTTCAAAGTCTTCGGGTGTGGATAGCCGACCCAAGGTGCGCAATGAAAGCTCGTTGTTTGTTCCTTCGAGTCGGCCACTGGGGAGATCGATATTTTGGTGATTCAGTGCAGTTTGAATATCTGCGGGAGTTAGATGATGGACGGCGAGTTTGACTGGGTCCATCCAGAGGCGCATGGCATAGCGTTTTTCGCCGAAGACTCGAACTGACGATACGCCAGGAATCGTTTCCATTCGCTCCCGGATGATTCGGTCTGCGATGTCGCTGACCTCAAGAATACTGCGCGAGTCGCTGTGCAGTGATAGGAATAAAATGGGTGATGAATCGGCGTCGGCCTTCTCGACGACCGGTGGATTTGCATCGACAGGTAAGTTTCGAGCAGCTCGTGCGACGCGGTCGCGAACATCGTTCGCGGCGGTGTCGAGGTTGGAATTTAAAGTGAACTCGACGGTGATGGTACTGCGTTCCTCGCGTGATTCGGAGGCAATGGTGCGGATTCCAGCGATGCCGTTAATGACCTGCTCCAGCGGCTCGGTGATCTGTGAGGCGATTACGTCCGGATTCGCTCCCTGATAGGTGGTAGAAATGGTGATGATCGGCGGGTCGACTGCTGGATACTCGCGGACTCCGAGGAAATGAAAGCCAGTGATGCCGAACAAGACGATCCCAAGAGACATCACGATTGCGAGGACGGGTCGTCGGATGCTAGTTTCAGATAGGCTCATATCGAGGAGCGTGGTGCTCTCGGCAAGGAGAGCGGGTTACTAGATTTCATCACAAAGGAAGAATTTGGATGAGCGATAGGTTATTTTTTTGCGGTAACTTCCAAGCCCGGGCGGATCCGTAGTAAGTTGGTGAGTACAACCACGTCGCCCTCGACAATGCCGCGTAAAATTTGCACTTGGTCATCGGTACGAGTGCCAATTTCAACCGCTTGTAATTTCGCCTTACCGGCGACGAGCAGGTAAACTCCTTGGCCTCTGGGGGAGGGGACAAGCGCTTGGCTCGGCAGCATTAAGCCATTGGCGATGCTGTCGAGGGTCAAGGTCACTTCGGCAAATCCGCCAGGCAGCAGTCCTTGAGGTGTGGCGCATAAACCGCGAACTAACAAACTGCGGGTGGTGGCATCAATCACAGGTTCGAGTACGCTCACGCTGCCGTCGAAAAGTTGGCCATTACCGGCGACACGGAAGGTGAGTTTTTGGCCAATTTTTAATTCTCCTGAGTAGCGTTCGGGTAGCGGGAAATCGACTTTAATCTGCGAGACATCTTGCAGCGTGATCAATGGCGTGGTGGGAGTGACGAATGCGCCTTCGCTGACTTGCCTAAGTCCGACTCGACCGGCGAAGGGGGCGCGGATCTCGGTCTTGGAAATCTGAACGGCTTGGGTGTTACGCTGGGCTTCGAGTAAAATCAGAGCAGAGGAAGAGATGTCGAATTCTTGCTGACTGATCGCTTTACTCGGTAGGAGTTTATCGACGCGTGCCTTGTTGATGTTAGCAAGTTTCATACGAGCTTCGATTTCCCCGAGTTGGGCGAGCAGGTCGCTGTCGTCGAGTTTAAAGAGTAAATCGCCTGCTGCGACGTTTGAACCTTCTTGGACGTGGACTTTGAGTAAGCGTCGCGAGAGTTCTGAAACCAGCGTCACCGACTCATTGGCTCGCAAAGTTCCGACGGTTGAGAGCGTTTGTACGAACGGTGCGCTTTTGACGAGGTAAACTTCTGCGACCAAAGGTTCACTTTTCGAGCCGCTTTGGGCGAGTGCTGCCACCGTGAGTAGAGGCAAGACCAGAATGCGGAAAAGGTTAGAGAGAATCATAAGCACCGGTAACGAAGATGTTGAAATGCGGTGATGCAAGGAGAAGTGCGGATTTCGCGGCTCGGCATGCCGTGAGTTATTGGCTCAGGTGGTGCTTACTTTAACGGTCCTTCACTCGCTCAACGTTGGCACCGAGCATGAGAAGTTTTTCGTCGATATGTTCGTAGCCACGGTCGATGTGATAGAGTCGGCTGATTTCGGTGGAGCCTTTGGCGCGCAAAGCCGCGAGGACGAGGGCCGCAGAAGCACGGAGGTCGGAGGCCATCACGGGTGCAGCAGAGAGCTGAGCGACACCACGGACGACGGCGGTGCCGTTATCTACTTTAATCTCAGCTCCCATTCGTTTGAGCTCGGCGCAGTGCATGAAGCGCTGAGGGAAGATAGTATCTTTGATGACGCTGATGCCCGGAGTGGTGGCGAGCAAGGCGGTCATTTGCGCCTGCATATCGGTGGGATAGGCAGGGTAGGGAGCGGTGCTGATTTCCACGCCTTGGGTGATTCCTTCGCAGCGGTGGACCGTGCAGACGTCGCCGGTTTCATTGAAATCGACGCGATGGCCGGAGGCTTCAATGGCGGCGGTAATGGCTTTGAGATGTTCGCGATTGACGCGGCGGAGGGTGACTCCTTCGCCCGCGAGAGCGGCAGCGGCCATGAAAGTGCCGGCTTCGATCCGGTCAGGAATGACGGTGTGTTCGACGCCGTGGAGTTCTTTGACGCCTTCAATGACGATCCGGCGAGTGCCGGCACCGGTAATTTTGGCTCCCATCGAGTTGAGGAAATTGGCGAGGTCGAGCACTTCGGGCTCGGCGGCGGCGGACTCGATGATGGTAATGCCTTCGGCGAGGGTGGCGGCCATCATCACATTGTCGGTGCCGAGGACGGTCGGGCCGTGGGTGCCACGCAAGTCGATTTCTGCGCCGCGCAGGCCATTTTTTGCAGTGAGGGTGATGTTGCCGCCCTCGAATTCAATTTTAGCGCCGAGGGCTTCGAGGCCGCGGAGGTGCAAATCGACGGGGCGGTCGCCGATGACGCAGCCACCGGGGAGTGACACGACGCAGCGGCCTTTACGAGCCAGAAGTGGTCCCATGACGCAAATGGAAGCACGCATCCGCCGGACTAACTCATAGGGAGCTTGGTCGATGATGTCGGTGCAAGCGATGCGGACGGTACCGGAAGAGCGCTCGACGTCGGCACCGAGGGCACTGAGAATTTGGATCATGTAGTTGGTGTCCGAGACATCGGGCACGCGGCGGATGATGCAGTCATCGGCAGTGAGCAGGGTCGCCGCAAGAATCGGCAACGAAGCGTTTTTTGAGCCGGAAATGTTAATGCTGCCGCGCAGGGTGGCACCGCCGTGAACTACGAGTTTATCCATGAAATAGTTAGGAGTTAGGAATTAGAAATTAAAGTGAGAAGATCCTTCACGGTCGTTTGGCGTAGGGAAAACGAGGGATGCCGGACATATCGGTTTTCACTTCGATTGCAATGAAGGCAGAGTTTTGTAAAATTTCGGTGACGTGGGAAGCTTGATCGTGGCCGATTTCGAGGGCTAACCAAGCGCCGGGTTTGAGGCGATGAAAGGCTTCAGGGACAAAGCGGCGGATGAGGTCGAGGCCATCCGGGCCGCTGAATAATGCGAGGGCGGGATCGTGCATGACTTCCCGGGTGAGGGTACTACGGTCGAGCTCGGGGATGTAGGGGAGATTTGCAACGATGCCGTCGAACAGGCCGGGCACGGCAGAGAATAGGTCACTTTCGAGAAAATCGACGTTGTGGATTTCCAAGGCGTTAGCATTTTCTTGGGCGAGGGTGAGAGCTTGGGGCGAGACATCAGCGAGGGTGAGTCGCCAGTCCGGGCGGGCGGCGGCGAGGCTGAGCCCGAGGACGCCGGAGCCGCAGCCCATGTCGAGGATTTGTGAGTCTGAGGGGATTTGCCATTGGAGAATCCACTCGGCGAGTTCCTCGGTTTCGGGGCGGGGGATGAGCGCACGGGCATCGGTTTTGAATTGGTGTTGATGAAACCAGACGCTGCCTAGCAGGTGTTGGAGCGGCACGCCTTCGCCGCGTTTTTTTAAGGTTTCACGCAGAGGCGAGAGGTCGGCTTCTTCAATTGGCCGGTCGAATTGGAGGTAAAGATCCATTCGGGTGCAGCCAAGTTGATGGGCGACGAGCTGTTGCATGTTGCGGCGGGCGTCGTCGACCCCGCGTTTTTGGAGATAGCGGGTGCCGCCATCGATAGTTTCCAGAACGGTACTCATGGGTGAAAGTCGATGGGAGATTGCGCGGCTAGCGAGGCTGAGCCAAGACCTATGATTGGGATTTTCATGCGAGGTGGGTGGTGTAAATTCGCTGGTCAGTCGTCTTGGGAAATGTTTTGAAGCGTCTGCGAGCGATCCGCTTCGCGATGATGAATGACTCACACGGAGCCCAAGCGGGGCACAAACCTCACCTCGCGGTGACCACAATCGCAGCCTTAGGCATTGTTTTCGGTGATATCGGAACCAGTCCGCTGTATGCTTTTCGGGAATGTTTTTCGGGACATCACGGGGCACCGATTAATCCGGCCAATTTGGTAGGAGCGGCGTCGCTGATTGTCTGGTCACTGGTGCTAGTCGTCTCGATGAAGTATTTGTTTGTGATTCTCCGGCTAGATAACAAGGGCGAGGGGGGCATTTTGGCGCTATCGACTTTAATTCGTGGAGCGGTGAGACGGCTCGGTGGTCAAGATCCACAGAAAATTTTATTATTTGGTCTGGCCGGAGCGGCGTTGATTTATGCGGATGGGATGCTCACTCCGGCAATTTCGGTGCTGAGTGCGGTGGAAGGTTTGTCAGTGAGTGAGCCGGCGCTGGCGGAATGGACAGTACCGTTAGCGGTGGTGGTTTTGATTGGGTTATTTTCTATCCAAAAATTTGGCACCGGGAATGTTGGGAAATTGTTTGGGCCGGTGGTTTTGTTGTGGTTTGCGTCATTGGCGTTGTTGGGGATCGGAGCACTATGGCACCATCCACAGGTTTTATGGGCGATACTACCGTCGGAAGGTATTTCATTTTTATTCCGTGAGTGGCGGCATGCATTCCCGTTATTAGCGGCTGTTTTCCTTGCGGTGACTGGTGGTGAGGCGCTCTACGCGGACCTTGGCCATTTTGGGACAGCATCGATTCGGGTGGGCTGGTTCACGGTGGTCTTGCCGGCGCTGTTGTTAAATTATCTGGGTCAAGCGGCCCTGCTCACGGCCGACCCATCGGCGATTCGCAGTCCGTTTTTCTTACTGGCCCCTGAAGTCTTGCAATTGCCTTTAACGATTTTAGCAACCGGGGCAGCGATCATCGCGAGCCAAGCCCTGATTTCTGGAGCATTCTCGCTGACCACTCAGGCGGTGCAGCTTGGCTGTATGTCGCGAGTGCGGATTCTCTATACTTCCGAGCATTCGATGGGCCAAGTGTATGTTCCGGTTGTCAATCACATCCTTGCAATCGCCTGTATTTTATTGGTGGTGACATTCAAAACATCGTCCAATTTGGCAGGTGCGTATGGTGTCGCGATTTCCCTAACTATGACAATTACCTCGGTATTGTTTTTCTCGGCAGCGCGGGTGGTGTGGGGTTGGTCCAAGTTTAAAGCAGGTTTGGTGACGGGTTTATTCATTCTGCTTGATGGGGCATTCCTAGGCGCGAACGCGCTCAAAATTTGGCCAAGCGGTTGGTTGCCATTGTTAATTGCGGCGGTGGTGATGGCGGTGATGTTAATTTGGATCTGGGGACGCAAACGTCTATATGCCAGAATCCAACGAGATTCACTACCGATTGAGATGTTACTCAAAGATTTGGAGAAAGGCAAAATTCATCGAGTTTCCGGCACGGCGGTTTATATGAGTGGCAAGGGGCTGCAAGTGCCCACAGCGCTGTTACATAATTTAAAGCATAACCAAGTATTGCATGAACGCTTGATTCTCCTGCATGTAATGACTCTCGACCAACCGCGGGCAAATCCGGGAGAGGTGTTGGATTACCAGGATCTTGGTAATGGCGTACAGCGCGTTACCTTGCGTTTTGGATTTGCGGAAACTCCCGATGTGCCGACCGCATTGAAGCTTCGGATGACCGAATGTGCCCGTTTTCAACCCGGGAAAGCGACTTATTTCCTCGGTCGCGAAACTTACGGCGTGGGTAAAAATGCGACTTTTATCGATCGATTACGGCTTTCGTTGTTTGCGGTGATGGCTCGCAATGCATCGTCTGCAACTGCCTATTTCCAGCTGCCGCCCGGCCGCGTGGTCGAGCTTGGCGGGCAGATTACACTCTAAATCGCGGTAAATGAAAAGAGTTGGAACGTTCTCGTGTGATCGCCAGTGACGACTCAATTACCACTCTCGATCACCGGCCTAGGAGCGCTTTCGGCGTTAGGTTCGGATGTGTTTTCACATTACCAAGGCGTGTTGGCGCGGCGAATGCCGTTTCAGAAGTTAGGGGGGCTCTTAGGCAAAGATAGCCCGCATGCGCAGCGGCCGGCGGCGTGGATTGAGCCGCGAGGTTTGTTAGTGAATCGCAAATGGAGCCCGGCTACTATGGCGGCGCTGCATGTCGCCCGCGAGGCAATTGCGGAAGCGGGATGGAGTGCTGGTGATTTGCGGGATGCTGCGTTGGTACTTGGGACGAGTCGCGGGAATGCGGCAGGTTGGTTAGGCCCATGGCCAGGGCGGCGGCCATTTCGAATCATGGCAGCGAGTAACACGATCCACAGTGAGCCTGCGGCGGCGATTAGCATCGAGTTTGGAATTACGGGTCCGAATCATGTTCTCGCGAGTGGCTGTTCGGCAGGGCTTGATGCGATCGGGATTGCGATGCTGCTGGTGCAGTCGGGGATGGCACCGCGCGCTTTGGCGGTGGCGGTGGATTTACCCTTGGTTCCACTGTTGTTGGATAGTTATGCGGCATCTGGTTTGCTTGCGACAGATCGAGATTTAAATCCCTATCACCCCGGGTCTTCGGGTTTTATTCCTGCCGAAGGTGCTGCGGCGATGGCCTTTGAGTATCGTGATGGCGGTTTTCCTCATTTGGTTCACTATGGATGCAATGCCGATGCACGCGACCCGGTGGGGATTCCTGCCGATGGCGGCCGGACCCCGGAACTGATGGAGAAAGCGATTCAGTTGTATGGACGGCCATCCGCAGTTTGTCCGCATGCCACTGGAACCGCAGTTCAAGCGGTGGCAGATCCTGCGGCATTGATTCGTTCTTTTCCCGATTTCAAGCCCAGCCTACATCTGCTGAAACCCTTCACCGGCCACACGATTGGTGCGAGTGGTTTGTTGGAAAGTGTGATTCTTGCGCGATTTTTGAGGGAAGGTAAGCTTCCACCTAACCTTCCAGGGCGTTTGATGCCGGGTGGATTTGAACTCCCAGATCAACAGCTTGAAGTGAACGGTCCAATTTATAAACTTTCCCACGGAATGGGTGGGCATAATGCACTGCTTATTCTGACACCGCCATGATTTTACCACGCCGCCTGGATATTTCGATTGATGATCAAAGCCTGAAAGTCCTAGAGGGTGATCAATGTATTCGGCAATTTACGATTTCCACAGCCGCGAAAGGCATGGGTTTTGAAATGGATAGTTACCGAACTCCGACTGGACGATTCCGGATTGCTGAAAAAATAGGAGCTGGATTTGCCAGTGGGACTATTTTTAAACAACGGGTTGCGGTCGGGGTATGGCAGCCGGGTACCTGCGGGGAGCACGATCTTATTCTCAGTCGGATTCTGCGTCTGGATGGATTGGACGTGGAAAATTCAAACAGTTTACAACGATTCATCTATATTCATGGCACCGATCAAGAAGATCAGCTCGGAAAAGCGACAAGCCATGGCTGTATTCGCCTGAGCAATGCTGAAATTATTGAACTATTTGAGCTGGTGGCCGAAGGGATGGAGTTGACTATTCATCCCGCGACACAGCGCCGCGGAAAACTGTTTTTCATCGATTGTGATTCGACACTTTCAACCATTGAGGGGATTGATGAGTTGGCGAGAGCGGGTGGAGCTAAAGTATTTGCAGAGGTGGTGGCCTTAACTGATGCGGCGATGAATGGCGAGATTCCGATCACTGAGGTGTTTGCGCGAAGGATGGAAATGATCCGCCCTAACCGGGAATTGTGTGATGCGGTTGCGGCTCTCTATGTGGCTACCATCGTGCCCGGTGCCATGGAAATGATTGAGGAGTTAAAACAAGCGGGTTGGTTGCCAGTGATCTTGTCTGGTGGTTTTGCCCCTTTAATTCGGCCGCTTGCGGATCGTCTTGGGATTGCTCACGTCGAAGCGGTGCCACTTTACTTCGATCAAGATGGATCCTATCAAGGTTATGCTGAAGACTATCCAACAACTCGAAATCTTGGGAAAAACGAGGTAATTCGTCAGTGGAAACGGGCATTACTGCCAGAGTATGTGGTTATGATGGGCGATGGGATTTCAGACTTGGAAACCCAAGTGGAGGTGGATGATTTTATTGGTTTTGGCGGTGTAGTTGCCCGTCGGAAGATAGAGGTGGGCTGTGACTATTGGCTTACTGATATGAACGAGAGATTAATTTTACAGAAGCTGATCCATGCGGAAAAGATAGGAAATCAGGTGGTTTGAGTTTAACATGTCGGATAAATGATATAATTCAGTTTTAGCTTGCTAGCTTGTTGATGATTTATACGTTGCCGCTGTCATGAGTAACACTACTAATAAAAAAACCGCACAAGGCGTTCGTTATACTGATATCCAGAAGAAGGAAATCGTCGACTTCGTTGTTAACTACAATGCGACAAATAGTCGCGGTGGTCAGAGTGCGGCAGTGAGTAAATTCAAGATTTCGCCAATCACGGTTGGTGCTTGGCTGAAAGCAGCTGGCGCGAAGACGCTCAAGGTAGAAAAATCTTCGAAAGCCCCGAAAGCTGTTAAAACAACTCATGTGGTTCAAGCCGCAAAAACGATCAAAGCGCCTCAAGCTGCGAAAACGACCCAAGCGCCGAAAGTTGAAGGTAAAGGCAGTGTTGGAATTCGTTACAGCGCTGAAGAGAAGCAAGAAGTTGTTGATTTCGTGGCTTCACACAATGCCAAGAATGGTCGTGGTGGTCAAAGCACGGCAGCGTCGAAGTTCAAGATTTCGCCACTGACGGTGATGGCTTGGCTGAAGACTGCGGGTGTTCAAAAAACAACTAAAAAAGTTGTTCAAAAAGGAGTGAAGTACATTGCTCCAGATAAAGCAGCGAAGGCAACTGGAGCTGTTTCGGTTGTGAGTGCCGCAGCTAGCGGAGGTATCCAGATCAAGCTTAATACGCTCCTCGCGCTGAGTGGCGAGATCGTCAAAACACAAGCCGAGCTCGCGCAACTTCATGCGAAGTTTGCTACGCTCAAAGCATCGCTGTAAGGATTTTTTTCTAATTTTGAAATAGGCCGCCTCCTTCACGGAGGCGGTTTTTTTGGTTTTACCAAGTAACGTCTGTGCTTACCTCGCGCCAGCAGAGTTGATCTTTTTCAAAGATGAAACGGCCACGGAATGATTGTTGCTGCAAAAGCAGAGGTAGCCAATATTGGTCATCTTGCCACATTTGATGATACGGGATCGCGTCGATCGGTGTCCATCGTGGCACGGCTTCAGCGGTCTCGGTGGGAGTTCCGCTGAAATCATCTGCGCGATAGACATAGCAATGGATATCGGGGCAATCGGACATCACAAATTGTAGTTCCCCTAGCTTCTGCGGAGCAATTGGGGTGATGTGAAGTTCTTCTTGGGTCTCGCGGATCGCGGCGGCGAGAGGGGTTTCTCCCGAGTCAATTTTGCCGCCAGGACCATTAATTTTCCCGGCACCATGGCCCCGTTTTTTTTCAATCAGTAAAATTTGGCCGTCTTTGATCACAAATAGGATGGTGGCGTGGATTTCGCCAACCCAGACGGTCCAGTCGATGGGAGATAGAGTGGGGAACATGGGGCATTGGAATCAGACGTCAGCGGCAGCATAAGCCTCTACCGAATCACAGGTGCAAATCAAATTGCGATCGCCGTGAACGTTATCGATACGGCCGACCGAGGGCCAGAACTTGTGCAGGCGCAGATAGGGTAGCGGAAAGGCGGCTTGCTCACGGGTGTAGGCGTGTGGCCAGTCGTTACCACAAACGGTTTCGCAAGGGTGTGGAGCTTGTTTGAGTGGGTTGTCATTGGCATCGAGTTGGCCGCTGATGACTGCGGAAATTTCATGGTAGATCGAAATCATGGCATCGCAGAAACGATCCAGCTCGGGTTTCGATTCGGACTCGGTGGGTTCGATCATCAGGGTGCCACTGACTGGCCAGCTCATTGTGGGGGCGTGAAAGCCATAGTCCATCAGTCGTTTGGCAATGTCTTCGACTGTGATCCCGCTGAGTTCTGACAGTGGGCGGACGTCGATGATGCATTCATGGGCGACGAGTCCTTGTTTGCCGGTGTAGAGAATCGGGAAAAATGGAGCCAGCCGCTTGGCCATGTAGTTGGCATTTAAGATAGCAACTTCAGTGGCTTCCGTCAGTCCGGCAGGTCCCATCATCGCGATATACATCCATGAGATCGTATTGATCGAAGCGCTGCCCCATGGTGCGGAGCAGACCGCGCCGACTTTGCAGGCGAGTTCGCGGTGACCGGGAAGATAGGGTAGCAGTTGAGCGGCGACACCGATTGGGCCGACGCCTGGTCCGCCGCCGCCGTGGGGAATACAGAAGGTTTTGTGTAAATTGAGGTGGCAGACATCCGCGCCGATGAGGCCGGGGCTGGTGAGGCCGACTTGTGCGTTCATGTTGGCACCATCCATATAAACTTGGCCGCCAGCTTGGTGGATGATTTCACAAATTGAGCGGATCGTTTCTTCAAATACCCCGTGAGTTGAGGGATAGGTAATCATCAGTGCCGCTAGATTTTCGCGGTGCTCTTGAGTGCGTGCGTTGAGGTCTTCGACGTCGATATTGCCGTCGGCATCGCATTTCACGCCGATGACTTTCATCCCGACCATCACGGCAGAGGCGGGGTTAGTGCCGTGGGCGGAAACCGGAATGAGGCAGATATTGCGGTGTGAGTCGCCGCGTGCGTGGTGGTAGCGGCGGATGGCAAGCAGGCCGGCGTATTCACCTTGTGAGCCTGCGTTGGGTTGGAGTGAAACTCCGGCGAAGCCGGTGACTTCGGCTAGCCAGCCTTCCAAGATGGAGAGCATTTCGCGATAGCCGATACTTTGGTCGGCGGGGACAAAAGGATGGAGTGAGGAAACTTCGGGCCAGCTCAGTGGGATCATCTCTGAAGTTGCGTTGAGCTTCATGGTGCAGGAGCCTAACGCAATCATCGATTCATTGAGGGCAAGGTCTTTTGACTCTAACCGCTTGAGATAACGGAGCATATCTGTTTCTGAATGATAGCTGTTGAAGACTTTTTGACTGAGTAAATCGTGAGTCCTAGCGAGACTGGCGGGCCAAGCAAATCCTGAGATTTGAGGGATGGTGGTCTTAACCCCGAAGGCGACGGCGATCGTGAGGATGTCATCGGTGGTGGTCGTTTCGTCGAACGAAATTCCGAGATGATCCGCATCGATACGGCGGAGATTGATGCCGGCAGCGGCGGCCGCAGCGAGAACGGCATCTGCCTTGCCGGGAAGTTTGGCAACGAGGGTATCGAAAAACGCTCCGTCTTCGAGCGTGATCCCAGCTGCGGTGAGTACAGCTTTGAGTTCTGCGGTGCGAGCGTGGGTGGTAGAGGCGATGTGTTTGAGTCCTGCGGGACCATGATAGACTGCATACATTGCGGCCATGACCGCGAGGAGCACTTGGGCAGTGCAAATGTTAGAAGTCGCCTTATCGCGACGGATGTGTTGTTCGCGGGTTTGAAGCGAGAGTCGATAGCCGGGTTTCCCTCGGGAATCGAGCGAGACGCCGATGAGTCGGCCGGGCATTTTGCGCTTCAATGCGTCTGCGCAGGCCATGAATCCGGCGTGCGGTCCACCGAAGCCTAAGGGCACCCCGAAGCGCTGTGAGGAGCCGATGCAGATATCTGCGCCGAATTCACCGGGAGTTTTGAGTAAGGTGAGCGCGAGTAGATCGGCGGCGACGATGGTGATGGCCCCGGCGGTTTTGGCTTGTTGGAAAAACTCGGTGAAATCGTCGATGCGGCCGCGAGTGTCGGGATATTGAACTAATACTGCGAACAGTCCGTCACAAGTTGTGGGATTGAAAGTTTGCCAATCTCCGGAAATCACTTCGATACCGAGTGGTTCTGCGCGGGTGACGACGACGTCGAGGGTTTGTGGGTGACAACGGTCTGAGACGAAGATCGAGTGGCCTTTCGGTTTGCTGGCAAGTGCGAGGCTCATTGCCTCGGCGGCGGCGGTGCCTTCATCCAAAAGCGAAGCATTGGAAACGGCCATACCGGTTAGGTCGGTGATCATGGTCTGGAAGTTCAACAAGGCTTCGAGACGACCTTGGGCAATTTCCGCCTGATAGGGAGTGTAAGCGGTGTACCAGCCGGGATTTTCGAGGACATTGCGTTGGATCACGCCGGGGGTGTGGGTGCCAGAATAACCTTGGCCAATGAATGATTTGAGGACCTGGTTTTTGGCCATGATCGATTTGAGCCAAGCGAGGGCAGCGTGTTCGGAGCGGGCGGCGGGTAGGCTTAGAGCACCCTCCATGCGG